>NZ_JAGKRH010000292.1:56675-57174 GCF_017939245.1 Aeromonas sp. PrichA-15
CTTTATCGCCAACACCTGACCGCCTCGCCATGCCTGCTTATATTCGAGCTGGCGGCGCAGCTCAAACCAGCCCTGATCTAATATCGAACGATTCAGCCCTGATTTTGCCCGGACGTTGCGCCCCGGCTGGCTGGTCGTGCCCGATGCTGATTTTGACATGCTGGCAACCTTCAAATCCTCAATGACGATCATCGCGTGGTTTTTGCTGATAGTCGTTGTGACCTTGTGAAGGTAATCGCGGCGGGTATTGGCGATATGTGAGTGCAGCCGCTGGATCTTGGCTTTTTGTTTCTTCCAGTTGCTGCTGAACTTTACCTTTTTGCTCAACTGGCGTTGGAGCCTTGCCAGCTTGTTCTGATTGGTTTTGAAGCTGTTGACGGGCTCAAACACCGTGCCGTCTGACAGGGTTGCGAGCTTGGCGATCCCCGCATCCAGCCCGACCATTGAGCCGGAGGGGTGAATTGGCTCAAGCGTCTCCTGCTCGACCTGAAAGGAGATA
>NZ_JAGKRH010000293.1:0-602 GCF_017939245.1 Aeromonas sp. PrichA-15
GCCCTCAGCACCGACCACCAGATGGTCAAGCAATCGCACATCGACCAGCGCCAAGGCTTCTTTGAGGGCCTGGGTAAAGACCCTGTCAGATTGACTGGGTTCCGGGTCACCGCTGGGGTGATTGTGCACCGCGATGATGGCCCCACTGTTGAGCAGTATGGCCCGCTTGACCACTTCCCGTGGGTAGATACTGGCGCTGTCCAAGGTGCCGCGAAACAGCTCCTCAAAGGCCAGTACACGATGTTGGGAGTCGAGGAACAGTGCACCAAACACTTCGTGCTCCCGGTCCTGCAGCAGGGTCTGCAGCCGCTCAGCGGCCTCTGTGGTACTGGTGATGGCGGAGCCTTTGGCAAGACGCTTGCGAGCAATCTGATTGGCGATACGCAACAGGTCTTGCTCGGTCACGGGTTCGGTGACGACATAGGTGCCGGGGCATTCCCCGGCTTTGAGTTTGTGGTAACGCATGTGGGGTTCTCCAAATAAACAAAACCCCGGCACACATAAAGCATGTCAGGGTTAAAGGTAGAGCGGTTGTTGGTTCACTGTGAGGGGTGTTCAGTTGGCCTTGGTGGCGGCTTCTGCTCCTGTTCCGGCTGTAGGGG
>NZ_JAGKRH010000294.1:0-293 GCF_017939245.1 Aeromonas sp. PrichA-15
GACGTTGCTCAACCCCTTACGACGCAAGATAAAACAGGTCAGCGCCGATGGTGCGTATGACACCAAGGCCTGTCATGCGCTACTGAAGAAGAAGGGGGCGAAAGCCACCATACCGCCGAGAAAAAATGCGGCACCGTGGGAGGAAGGCCATCCCCGCAACGAGGCGGTGACGGCGCTCAAGGCCGGTGAACTGAAGCAATGGAAGAAAGACTCCGGCTATCACCAGCGCTCGATAGCCGAGACCGCCATGTACCGGTTCAAGCAACTCATCGGGCCAACGCTGAGCCTGCGGA
>NZ_JAGKRH010000295.1:0-622 GCF_017939245.1 Aeromonas sp. PrichA-15
ACCGCGTTGCACCAAAGCTTGGTTGTACTGCTGCCAGTTGCTGATCTTGTGCTTGGACTTGCCCATCTGATGCTCTCGGAGACTGCGCTACAGGATCAGATCACCGAGATGACAGATAGTTCCCCGATTTGAGCAACAAGGCCCTGATTCACCGCATCGCGCGGCTCGTCCCGCCCTCTGCGTCACCCCTCAGGTGAGATCAGGTGAGATAGTAACGCCACGACCGGACCGGCTCGGCGTAACCGACCCGGATGCAGAAGGGCGCCAGATCGTGATTGGCCTGTTCCAGGCTGAGGGTCTGGTGGGTATCTTCCTGGCACCACTGCACAAACTCGCCGCTGTTGAAGCTGTAGTGATCCCCGTGAAAGACTCCGTGGGCCTCGATCAGCCCGATGGCTTTGTCGATCTCCATGATTGGCCTCCTGGCACTGTGCTGATCCCTTTAAGCTTAGCGAGCAGAGGCGAGTAGGGTCGATTCATGTACAGGATCTTTAGCTACAACCAATTGAAATAGATAGAAAAAAGGCTTCGTTTGTGATCTGATTTAATCGCAAAAAAAAACCGACACGCCCGAAGCCATGACTATTATCAATGCAACCCAGTACCTCAAGCAACTTCTTAG
>NZ_JAGKRH010000296.1:0-293 GCF_017939245.1 Aeromonas sp. PrichA-15
GCCACACTACCATCGGCGCTACAGCGTTTCACTTCTGAGTTCGGCATGGGGTCAGGTGGTTCCACTGCGCTATTGCCGCCAGGCAAAAATCTTCAATCTGAAAAAGCTGATTTAGTTATTCGTTCTCGGTATCTGCTACAAGTCTCTGAACACTTCTTGGGTGTTGTATGGTTAAGCCTCACGGGTAATTAGTATGGGTTAGCTCAACGTATCGCTACGCTTACACACCCCACCTATCAACGTTGTGGTCTCCAACGGCCCTTTAGGACCCTCAAGGGGTCAGGGATGACTCA
>NZ_JAGKRH010000297.1:0-15803 GCF_017939245.1 Aeromonas sp. PrichA-15
TTATGAGGCGAACGCCGATGTGAACGGCGCTCGCAATATTTTAGCGGCGGGACACGCCGTTTTAGCCTGTGGAGGCGTGGTGCAATCAGGCCGCCCGATGAAGCAGGAACCCGGTACTGCGCGAGCAGCTATCACCCAGTAATGGGGATCCCCCTCCTGTGACGCGAAGCGCTAAGGTGGGGGAGGATGTCAACGTGCTCTGGAGCGCCACTGTCGCCTCGGTGATCCCCATGGTGCTGCGTCGCTTTCGCATCGACCCGGCGGTGGTCTCCGCCCCCTTCATCGCTACCCTGGTGGACGGTGCCGGCCTCATCATCTACTTCGAGATAGCCAAGCTGATCCTGCCGGATCTGCAGTAGGAAAGCACAAGAGACAAAAAAGGCAGCCATCGGCTGCCTTTTTGCACAGAGGGGCGGATCACCCGAGCTGGAACAGCAGGGGCCAGCCCTGCTCGTGGCAGTAGCGGTGCTCCTTTTCCAGGTTCTGCATCAGCAACTTGTTCTCGTCACACCAGTCCAGGGGCAGGGTGACCACCAGCTGATCCCCGGCGGCCTGCACGTTCCACTCGGGCAGCAGGTTGTCCTGACGCCTGTGGTGGGCCGCTACCGCGAGGCGCAGGATGCGGATGCAGCGCAGCACCGTCTGCTCGTCGTGGTTGGGCAGGGCCGGCAGCTCGGAGAGCTTGAGCCCCTTGCGGTGAAAGCGCACCAGGGCCGCCAGCAGGGCCTGATCGTCCTGGTTGAAGCCGGGCAGATCGGTGTTTTGCAAGATATAGGCGGAGTGTTTGTGGATGCCGCTGTAGTTGATGGCAAGGCCGATCTCGTGCAGCCGCGCCGCCCAGCCGAGGATGGCGCGATAGGGCTCTTCCGGCATCTCCCAGGGGCCGCACAGGGCGTCGAACAGGGAGAGGACGCTGCTCTCTACCCGGGTGGCCTGGCGCTTGTCGATGCGATAGTGAGTGCTGAGTGCAAGCGCGGTACGTTCGCGAATGTCGTGATGCTGCAGGCGCTCCTCGAACTCGTAGAGCAACCCTTCGCGCAGGGCGCCGTCGGAGTACTCCATCCGCTCGATGGGCAGGGAGGTGAATAGCCCGAGCAGGATGGCCACCGCGGCGGCAAAGACCCCCTGACGCTCCTCGGTGAGGCCCGCCAGTTTGAGCTGATCGACCCGCTTGTGCTTGAGCATCTCTTCTTTCAGCCGCTCCAGTCCCGCCAGGGTGATGGCACCATCGGTCCACTCTTCCCCCTGCAACACGTCGCGCACGGTGCGGATGGAGCCCGAGCTGCCGAGGCAGCTCTGCCAGCCCAGCTTGCGGTACTGGTTGATGATGGGGGCGAGCTGATGCTGGGCTTCCAACACGGCGGCGTTGAAGGCCTTCTCGCCGAGCTTGCCGTTGCCAAAGAAGCTCTGGGTGAAGCTAACGCAGCCCATCTTGCGGCTGGTGAGCGCCTTGTGCTCAAACCCTTCGCCGATGATGAGCTCGGTGCTGCCGCCGCCGATGTCCACCACCAGCACCTGGCCCTCGATGTGCTGGGTATGGGCGACCCCCTGATAGATGAGGCGGGCCTCTTCCTGGCCGCTGATGATCTCGATGGGGTGGTTGAGCACCTTGGCTGCCTCGCGCACGAAGTCGCGGGCGTTGCTGGCGCGGCGCAATGTGTAGGTGCCGGCGATGCGGATCTGATCCGGCTTGATGTTGGTGAGCCGCTCGGCGAACAGGGCGAGGCAGTCCAGCCCGCGCGCCATGGCCTCCGGGGACATGCGGCGCTGACCGTCCATCCCTTCGGCGAGGCGCACTCGCTCCTTGATGCGATCGATGATCTGCATCCGCCCCTCGGTGAGGCGGGCGATGACCATGTGGAAGCTGTTCGAGCCCAGGTCGACAGCGGCGTACAGACTATTGTCCATGGTTTGACTCTATGCGTTTGAGGTAGTCGTAAATCGCCACCTGGGAACGGACCTTGCGGCGGTTGCCCCGCTTCACGTATTCGTTCTTCTGGTCGGCATCGATCACCCGCGCCTTGCAGGTATCACTCAGTTGTAGCTCGAGAATGTCGAGGATGCGCTGCTTGAGCCGCTCGTCATAGATGGGGGTGCCCACCTCGATGCGACCGTCGATGTTGCGGCTCATCCAGTCGGCACTGGAGATATAGAGCTGGGGATTGCCCTTGTTGTGGAACACCATCACCCGCGGATGTTCGAGGAAACGGTCGATGATGCTGATGACCCGGATGTTGTCGCTCAGACCCGGCACCCCCGGGCGCAGGGCGCACATGCCCCGGATGATCATCTGGATGGGCACCCCGGCCTGGCCGGCGGCATAGAGCCGGTTGATGAGGTCTCTGTCCACCAGGTTGTTGATCTTGAGGGTGATGCCGCTGGGTTGCCCCGCCTTGGCGTTGGCCAGCTCGTTGTCGATGAGGCGATAGAGCTGGCGGCGGCTGTTGATGGGGGAGACCAGCAGGTGGTTGAACTTGTAGCGCCGGTACGGGTACTCGATGTACTCGAACACGCTCTCCACCTCGGCGGTGATGTCCGGATGGCGGGTCAGCAGGGAGAAGTCGGTGTAGATCTTGGCGGTCTTCTCGTTGAAGTTGCCGGTCCCGATATGGGCGTAGCGCACCGCCTCGCCGTTCTCGTGGCGAGTGATGAGGCAGAGCTTGGAGTGGATCTTGAGGCTGGGCACCCCGAACACCACCTTGACGCCTGCGTCGGTCAGGATGTTGGCCCAGTCGATGTTGGCCGCCTCGTCGAAGCGGGCGCGCAACTCCACCACCACGGTCACCTTCTTGCCGTTGTTGGCGGCGTCGATGAGGGAGTGGATGATCCGCGACTTCTTGGCCACCCGGTAGATGTTGATGCGAATGGCGCTGACCGCCGGGTCGAAGGCCGCCTGGCGCACCAGCTCGGTGAAGTGGTGGAACTTGTGGTACGGGTAGTAGAGCAGGATGTCCTGCTTGGCGATGGCGTCGAAGGCGTTGACGAAGCCGTCAAAGTCGCGGCAGTCCAGTGCCGGCAGCTTGGGGTTTTCCAGATAATCCCGGCCCACATTGGGGAAGCCGATGAAATCCTTGAAGTTGTGATAGCGCCCACCGGGCATGATGGCGTCGTAGGAGCTGATCTGCAGCTTGAGCTTCAAGAAGCTTATCATGGCCGCCGGCATCTCCCGCTCGTAGACGAAGCGCACCGGCATGGCAGTGAGGCGCTGTTTCAAGCCGTCACTCATCTTGTCCACCAGGCTGAGGTCCAGCTGGTCGGAGAGGTCATATTCGGCATCCCGGGTCAGCTTGACCGCGTAGGCGGCAATCTCGTCGTAGTCGAAGAAGCCCTTGAAGATCTCGTCCAGACAGAAGCGGATAACGTTGTCCAGGATGATGATCTGCTTCTTGCGACGGGTGCCCTCCGGCGGTAGCTGGAAGAAGCGGGGCAGATCGTCGGTGGGCACTTCCACCAGGGCGTACTGGATCACCTGGCCGTTCTTCTTCATCTCGATGGCGAGATAGGTGTGCTCGTCTTTCAGGAACTTGACCGGGTTGACCTCCTTGTTGAGGAGGATGGGGATGATGTGGCGCAGCACCTTTTCCCGGAAGAAGATCCGCAGCCACTGCTGGATGGACTCGGAGAGCTGGCTTTCGTTCACCAGGAAGATGTTGTGGCGGGCCAGCGCGATCAGCAGCTCCTTGTAGGTGTTGTCGAACGCCTCGCCGAGCGCCATCACCTTCTGCTGGATGGCGCGCAGCAGCACCTTGGCCTCGTCGTCGCCGCCGTGGACTTCGTTGATGAGGATGCGGCGCTTGACGTCCGACACCCGTACCTTGAAGAACTCGTCCTGATTGGAGGAGAAAATCCCGAGGAAACGGACCCGCTCGATGAGGGGTACCGTCTTGTCCATCGCCTCTTGCAACACCCGTTCATTGAATGAGAGCCAGCTAAGCTCTTTCTCTTCATACTGCTTGTCGGTGCTCATCTGGTGCCTCTTTGCTCTGGTTGCGTCTGCGCGGAAGTTATGGCGTCAAACCATGACAAATTTATGACAGGCGACACTATTCGCTCAGATCCTGATCGATGTCGACGACGAGGTCGTCGGAGAGGGACTCCAGGGCCGTGACGAGATCGTCCAGTTCGAGCTGCGGCGGCAGGGCCACCAGGGCGTGGGCATAGAAGAGAGGGGCGCCTGAGTGGGGCGCAGGTTCGCAACCTGTGGTGAGGTCGGCGACGTTGATGTTGAGCTGGCGCAGGATGCTGGCCACTTCGTGGACGATGCCCGGTCTGTCGTTGCCGGTGACGCTGAGCATCACCTGATGGGCCGGTTGCGGGCTCAGCTGCCCTTCGGCGAAGCTCACGGTGAGGCCAGGCAGCATCACCAGGGCCTCGCACAGGCTGCGGTAATGCTCGTCAGGCACGGCGACGTGCAAAATGCCGGCAAATTGCCCCGCCAGCTCGCTCATGGAGCTGGCCAGCCAGTTACCCTGCTGCCGGGTGATGGTATCGGCCAGGCTCTCGACGATCCCGGGTTTGTCTGCGCCGATCACGGTGACGACCAATTGCTTTTGCATCCTGCTCTCCTTGAATGGGGCTGCGTGGGGTCCGTTGACGCCTGGCGGCGACGGGGTGCGCGCCAGAACGTCCATGGGCTCTAGCATTGTGCCTGCTGTGACAGGCCATATGAAGCCCGCCTTGCGCAAATTCAGTGAAAAAACGCGAATGCCGGGACGGGCTTGATTTCTGCGCTGCCTGAGTCGCTTTCCCCGTGGTAGAGTGTGCCCCTTCCTTTGGTGTGAACTGAATTTGTCTTGTAAACGGGATGTGCGTGTATGAATAGCCTTGTCGTATCAGGAGCCGTGTTGCTGGGGTTGCTCCTGCTGGTGATCGTCTGGCGCAGGGAGAAAGAGGGCAAGGCCGAGCCCTATGATCTGCAGGAAACCTTGATGAGCCCAGCCGAGCGCACCTTCTTCGGGGTGCTGGATCAGGCGGTGGGGGACAAGGCCCGTGTCTTTGCCAAGGTACGAGCCTCCTATGTATTGACGCCCGAGGCGCACCTTGGCAAGGGCAAGCGCCAGCAGGCGCTCGGCAAGATAGGGGAGAAGCACTTCGATTTTCTGCTCTGCCACCCGGCGGATCTCTCTTTCCTGTGTGCCGTGGAGCTGGATGACGAGGGGCACCGCCACCAGAAGCGCAAGTCGCGGGATCTCTTCCTGAAGGCGGCCTGCGATGGCGCCGGCCTGCCGCTGTTGCAGATCCCGGCCAGCAGCCACTACCAGGTCGACGAGTTGCGGGAGCAACTGCTGCCCCTGCTGGCGAGAACGACGGCGCCGGTGGATGACCTGCTGCCCGGCGAGCGCCGCGAACCGACCTTCAGCGCGCTGCTGCTCGATGGTGTCGATCTGGGCACGTCACACCCGGGGGCTGCCAGGGAGCCCCAGGTGCCGCCCCCCCAGGCCGGAGAGGCAATGCCCGTGTTGATGGAGGAGAATCCCTTCCTCGATCCGGATGAGGAGGAGCCCCGGGAGACGATCCCTCATTGCCCCCGCTGTGCCGCGCCCCTGGTGGCACGGGAAGCACGAAAGGGTCCCCATGCCGGTCGCCTGTTCCTCGCCTGCAGCCGGTTTCCCGAGTGCCGCTATGCCGCTCCCCAGGAGAGCGTGAAACACTGATCCCTCCTCTGACGCCGCACCCTGTCGGCGTCATTCTTTCCCCTTCGCTGGTTTTCATCCGATACTCAATCTGGCTGGAAGCGTGATCCCCGTCCCGCCAGGGTCCGGGAGGATGTGACAAGTTTTGACAATCCGCCAGAATTTTGGCACTTTGTCCCCCTTATGACACAGTGCGAAATTGGTTTTAATAAGCACTTAAAAAACAATAACTTGGCGTCAGGTGTGAAAATATGGATAGGATGGCTATGGGTGTGCTGCTTGTTGATGCCGATGATGTGCGGCGCCAACAACTGGGGACTGTGCTCTCCTTCATGGGGATCCCCTGGCAGGAGGTGGTGGAGAGCGATCTCGATGTGGCCATCGAGACTGCCGGGCCCTTGCAGGGGATTCTGGCCGGGGAACTGCGCGAGCGCGCCCTGAGTGAGCTGCTTGCCGCCCATCCTCGTCTGCCCTTTCTCTCCCTGATGCCGGCGAGCCATGGCTGCAGCAACTTCATCGGGGTGGCCGAGGCGCCCTTTACCTATGAGTCCCTTACCCGTCATCTGCACTTCTGCCAGGCCTTCATCTCCCTGCATCCCCGTCATCAGACCCACGACAAGGGTCAGACCCTGCTTCGCCTGCTGGTGGGCAAGGGGAGGGGCATTCAGGAGGTGCGCCGTCTCATCGGCCAGGTGGCCGAGACCGACGCCAACGTACTGATCCTCGGTGAGTCCGGGACCGGCAAGGAGGTGGTGGCTCGCGCCATCCACGAGCTGTCCGCCCGAAGCGCGGGCCCCTTCGTGCCCATCAACTGCGGCGCCATTCCGGCGGAGCTGCTCGAGAGCGAGCTGTTCGGTCACGAGAAGGGGGCCTTCACCGGTGCCATTGCCGCCCGGCGCGGCCGCTTCGAACTGGCCCAGGGGGGCACCCTCTTCCTCGACGAAATCGGCGATATGCCGCTGCCGATGCAGGTCAAGTTGCTGCGGGTGCTGCAGGAGCGCCAGTTCGACCGGGTCGGAGGCGGCAAGGCTGTCCAGGCAGATGTGCGGGTGATCGCGGCGACCCACCGGGATCTGGAAGCCATGATCCGCACCCAGGCATTTCGCGAAGATCTCTACTACCGCCTCAATGTGTTCCCCATCGAGACACCCCCCCTGCGGGATCGGGCCGACGACATTCCGCTGCTGCTGCAGGAGCTGCTCAATCGCCATGCCGAACAGCACAAGGGGATCATCCGTCTGACCCAGCGCGCCATGGAGTCCCTGATGCAGTACGCCTGGCCCGGCAACGTGCGCGAGCTGTCCAACCTCATCGAGCGCCTGCTCATCCTCTATCCGAACCAGATCGTCGATGTGGCGGATCTGCCCGGCCGCTATCGCCTGCTGCCCTGCGAGCCACGAGATGAACGGCTCACCGAGATGGACGAGCGGGACGCCCTGGCTGCCGTGTTCCAGTCCCCACCAGAGCTGGATCCCGGCATAGCCATGCCCCTGCCCATGCAGTTGCCCCAGGAAGGGGTCAACCTCAAGGAGATGCTTGCCGACCTCGAGGTGGAGCTGATCCGCCAGGCCCTGGAGTCCCAGGACGGGGTGGTGGCCCGCGCCGCCGACCTGCTCAGCATGCGCCGCACCACCCTGGTGGAGAAGATGAAGAAGTACGGCATGAGCAAGGACAATTGAGGTCAATGCTTTGACGCATTGACCCAATACATTGATAAATAACGTCTATTTTGCTGGCATGGAAATTGAATAAGCTGACTCAATCGCCAGTTTGAGGTCAGCTTTATGACAATCTTGCAGCAGGATGCCCCCCTCCAGTCACATGAAGTGAGTCAGCTTTACGCCATTTTCACGGCGCTGCCGACAGGCGTGCTGCTGCTCGATGGCGAGGGGCTGATCACCCGTGCAAACCCTGCCGCCCTGGCGCTGCTGGGAGAGCCACTGGAAGGCCTCTCCTGGCGCCAGATCATTGCCCGCTGCTTCGAACCCCGTGAGGATGACGGTCACGAGATCTCCTTGCGAGACGGTCGCCGGGTTCAGCTGTCGACCCAGCCGCTGCCGGATCAGCCCGGCCAACTGGTGTTCATTACCGACTTGACCGAGACCCGCCAGTTGCAGGACAGGGTCAACCACATGAAGCGTCTCTCCGCCCTTGGCAACATGGCGGCTTCCCTGGCGCACCAGATCCGCACCCCGCTCTCCGCCGCCATGCTCTATGCGGCCAACCTGGCCAACCGCACCCTCAAGCCTGAATCCCGCAGCCAGTTCCAGCAAAAATTGATGGCCAGGTTGCAAGACCTGGAAAAACAGATCAACGACATCCTGCTGTTTGCCCGCAATGGCGACAACCAGGTGGTGGCGCCCCTCTCGGTGCAGGGCTTGCTGGCGGAAGTGCAGGCGGGGGCCGAAGCCTTCTGCCAGCAGCAGGGCTGCGCCTTGCATCTGGAGGCCCCTGAGCCCGATCTCTGTCTGCTTGCCAACAGCAGTGCCCTGGCGGGGGCCATCAACAACCTCATAGCCAACGCCCGGCAGGCCGGCGCCGATTCGCTCCTGGTGAGCGCTGTGCGCAGCGGCAACCGGGTGGAGATGCGGGTCATCGACAACGGCAAGGGGATGGCCCCCTCCCTGCTCAACCAGATCTTCGAACCCTTCTTTACCACCCGATCCCAAGGCACGGGCCTCGGTCTTGCGGTGGTGCAGTCGGTGGTACGAGCCCATCAGGGAGAGGTAAGCGTGGCCTCGGTCCCTGGCGAGGGCACCTGTTTTACCCTGTCCTTCCCCCTGCATCAGCAACAGGTTCAGTTGGGGGGCGTGGCATGAGGCGCACAAAAGCCGGAGCGCCGGTGAAGATGATTCTCGACAAGGCCATGTTGGTTGTAGGAGGTGTGGCATGACCCAGGCTCGCATTCTGGTGGTGGAAGATGACAACGGCCTGCGCGAGGCGCTGGTGGATACCCTGCTGCTCGGTGGCTATGAGTGCCGCGAGGTGGACAGCGGCGAGCGGGCCCTGCTTGCCCTGTCCCGTCAGCGCTTTGACATGGTGATCTCCGACATCCAGATGGGGGGCATGGATGGCCTGACCCTGCTCGCCAACATCCGCCAGCAATATCCCCAGGTGCCTGTGCTCCTGATGACGGCCTACGCCAACATCGACGGGGCGGTGCGCGCCATGCGCGAGGGGGCGATCGACTATCTGGCCAAGCCCTTCTCCCCCGAGGTGCTGCTCAACCAGGTCAGCCGTTATGTGCCGGCCCAGAAGGTGGAGAAGCGGGCCGTGGTGTACGGGGACCCTAGGACTGCGGAGCTGTTCCAGCTGGCGACCCGGGTGGCGAGAAGCGAAGCCACCGTCATGGTGACCGGCCCGAGCGGGACGGGCAAGGAGGTGTTGGCTCGCTACATTCACGACCACTCCAACCGGGCAGAACAGGCCTTCGTCGCCATCAACTGCGCCGCCATTCCGGAGAACATGCTGGAAGCGACCCTGTTTGGCTACGAGAAGGGCGCTTTCACCGGTGCGGTGCAGGGGTGCCCTGGCAAGTTCGAGCAGGCTCAGGGAGGAACCCTGCTGCTCGACGAGATCACCGAGATGGATCTGGGACTGCAGGCCAAGCTGCTGCGGGTCTTGCAGGAGAAAGAGGTGGAGCGGCTCGGCAGCCGCAAAATGATCCCCCTCGATGTGCGGGTCATTGCCACCAGCAACCGGGATCTGAAAAAAGCGGTGCAGGACGGGCTGTTCCGCGAAGATCTCTACTACCGCCTCAACGTCTTCCCCCTGCGCTGGACGGCGCTCTGGGAGCGCCCGGGGGACATTCTTCCCCTGGCGGAGCATCTGCTGGCGCTGCATGCCAGCCAGATGGGGCTGCCGACGCCGCAGCTTGCAGAGGGCGCCCGAGAGCGTCTGATGGCTCACCCCTGGCCCGGCAACGTGCGCGAGCTCGACAACGTGGTGCAGCGCGCCCTGATCCTCTGCCCAGACGGCCTCATCGACTGTGAGCACCTGATCCTGGAAGAGACGGACGAGACCCTGGTGCGGCCGCTTGAGCGGCTGTCAGGGGAGGGGCTTGGCGGCGAACTCAAGCTGCAGGAGCACCAGATCATTCTGGACACCCTGCAGGAGTGCAACGGCAGTCGCAAAGCGGTGGCCGACAAGCTCGGCATCAGCCCGCGCACCCTGCGCTACAAGCTGGCCCAGATGCGTGACGCCGGCATCGAGTTGCCCGCCTAGGCCTGACAGGCGCATGGCCTTGCCGGTCCGGCTCGATTATCATGGGCCCTGACGATCGGAATCCGGCTCCCCGCACAGTGCGTGGGGAGCCCAGCTAGGAGACCCCCATGATCTCTCATCGTAAACTGGAAAGCCTGCTCAACCACCTGCTCGAACCCCATGCCATCAAGGATTACTGCCCCAACGGCCTGCAGGTGGAGGGGCGCGAGCGCATTCGCAAGGTGGTGACCGGCGTCACCGCCAGCCAGGCCCTCATCGATGCCGCCGTGGCCGCCGATGCCGACGCCATCCTGGTTCATCACGGCTACTTCTGGAGCGGCGAGCCGGCCCAGATCACCGGCATGAAGCAGCGTCGTCTCAAGACCCTCTTGACCCACGACATCAACCTGTTTGCCTACCACCTGCCGCTGGACGTGCACCCCGAGGTGGGGAACAACGCCCAGCTTGCCAGGCTGCTCGGCATCAAGGTGCGTCGCGGTCTCGAGCCCTGGAACAGCAAGAGCGTGGCCATGGTGGGCAAGCTGGAGGAGCCCATGAGCGGCAGCGATTTTGCCAAGCTGATTGCCGAGCGTCTCGGTCGCGAGCCGCTTCATTGTGGTGACAGTGGTCCCGAGCTCATCCGCTCCGTGGCCTGGTGCACCGGCGGTGGCCAGAGCTACATCAGCCAGGCGGCGGAGCAGGGCATCGATGCCTTCATCTCCGGCGAAGCCTCCGAGCAGACCATCCACACCGCCCGCGAGATGGGCATGCACTTCTACGCCGCAGGCCATCACGCCACCGAGCGCTACGGCGTCAAGGCGCTGGGAGAGTGGCTCGCCACCGTACACGGGTTGGAGGTGACCTTTATAGATATCGACAATCCGGTGTAGGGCCGATGAGCCGCGCAGCGGCGTCATCGGACGTGATGACAGCCATTGCGCTGGCCGATAGAAATGACAAGGGAGGCCTGAGCCTCCCTTGTTGTGTCTTACTGCTGCTCGCGGTTACTCGCTGGCATAGCCTGCCAGGCCAAGCTGCTTGCCATCGAGGAAGGCAGACCCTTCTCGCATCTGCAAGCGCCCTTCACAGAACCACTGCACCACCAGTGGGTAGATGCTGTGCTCCTGCACCTGGACCCGGGCGGCGACCTCGTCTGCACTGTCCCCTTCGAAGATGGGGACCCGTGCCTGGAGGATCACCGGGCCGCCGTCGAGCTCTTCGGTGACGAAGTGGACGCTGGCGCCGTGCTCGTCATCACCGGCCTCGATGGCGCGCTGGTGGGTGTGCAGACCCTGGTATTTTGGCAGCAACGAGGGGTGGATGTTGATCATCCTCCCCGCGAAGTGGCGCACGAGGTCGGCGCTCAGGATCCGCATAAAGCCGGCCAGCACCACCAGATCCGGCTGATAATCCGCCATCAGGGCCAGCAGGGCGGCATCATACTCCTCCCGGCTGGCGAACTGCTGCTGGGCCAGGATGGCGGTTGCCACCCCGGCTTCCCTGGCACGCACCAGGCCATAGGCATCAGCCTTGTTGCTGATGACGCCGACCACCTGACCGGCAATCTTGCCGCCGGCACAGCCATCGAGGATGGCCTGCAGGTTGCTGCCGCTGCCTGAGATGAGGACGAGGATGCGTTTCATAGGGGAGGTCATCTGGCCGTTGATCCGATCATTCATTGAATGATGACCTGCTCCTCACCATCGGCCGCCTTGGCGATGTGGCCGATGTGCCAGGCGTTCTCGCCTTCGGCCTTGAGCAGGGCCAGTGCCTTGTCCAGCTGATCCGCCGGCAGGGCGATGATCATGCCGACGCCGCAGTTGAAGGTGCGATACATCTCGTGGCGGGTGACGTTGCCTGCCTGTTGCAGCCAGCTGAACACCGCCGGCCACTGCCAGCTCTGCTCGTCGATGACCGCCTGGGTATTGGCGGGCAGCACGCGCGGGATGTTCTCCCAGAAGCCGCCGCCAGTGATGTGGGACAGGGCGTGGATCTCGCACTCCTTGATGAGCTTGAGCACGGGCTTCACATAGATGCGGGTCGGCTCCAGCAGGGCGTTGGCCAGGGTGGTGTCACCCAGCGGCTGCTGCACGTCGGCCTTGGAGACTTCCAGGATCTTGCGAATGAGGGAGAAGCCGTTGGAGTGGGGACCGCTGGCGGCCAGGGCGATCAGGGCATCCCCTTCGCCAACCTTGCTGCCGTCGATGATCTCGCTCTTTTCCACCACGCCGACGCAGAAACCGGCGATGTCGTAATCTTCCCCTTCATACATGCCAGGCATTTCGGCAGTTTCACCGCCGACCAGGGCACAGCCGGACTGTTCGCAGCCGGCGCCGATGCCGGTGACCACGGCAGCGGCAGTGTCCACGTCCAGTTTGCCGGTGGCATAGTAGTCGAGGAAGAAGAGGGGCTCGGCGCCCTGCACGATGAGGTCATTGACGCACATGGCGACCAAGTCGATCCCCACGGTGTCGTGCTTCTTCAGGTCGATGGCCAGACGCAGCTTGGTGCCCACCCCGTCGGTACCGGAGACCAGTACCGGTTCCTTGTAGCCAGCAGGGATTTGACACAGGGCCCCAAAGCCGCCAAGACCACCAAGGACTTCAGGACGACGAGTGCGTTTTGACACGCCCTTGATACGTTCAACCAGTGCATTGCCGGCATCGATATCTACGCCAGCATCCTTGTAGCTCAGTGAGGTTTTGTCAGTCACGCGTATTCCCCGTCATATAAAGAAGTGGAGGGTAAAATTCGGGGCGTATTCTACCAGCGGGCACGAAAAACCAGAAAGAAAATCGTTTGCGCGTTTTTGAATCGAAAAGCTCTACAAGCCGTGGCTTTTGTTGTATGATTCCGCGATTTTTTTGGCGCCGGTTAGAGGAGATAATAATGAAAGTCGTTGAAGTCAAACACCCCCTGGTCAAGCACAAGATCGGCCTGATGCGCGAAGGCGACATCAGCACCAAGCGTTTCCGTGAACTGGCCAAGGAAGTGGGCAGTTTGTTGACCTACGAAGCGACCTCTGACTTCGAAACCGAAAAAGTGACCATCGATGGCTGGAACGGCCCTGTGGAAGTCGACCAGATCAAGGGCAAGAAGGTCACCGTGGTGCCCATCCTGCGCGCCGGTCTTGGCATGATGGACGGGGTGCTGGAGCACATGCCGAGCGCCCGCGTCAGCGTGGTCGGTATCTATCGCGATGAAGAGACCCTGCAGCCTGTCCCCTACTTCGAGAAGATCGTCAGCAACATCGAAGAGCGTCTGGCCCTGGTCATCGACCCCATGCTGGCCACCGGCGGCTCCATGATCGCCACCATCGATCTGCTCAAGAAGAAAGGTTGCCAGTCCATCAAGGTGCTGGTGCTGGTTGCCGCGCCGGAAGGCATCAAGGCGCTGGAAGCCGCTCACCCGGACGTGGAGCTGTTCTGTGCCTCCATCGACCAGGGGCTGAACGAGAAGGGCTATATCGTCCCGGGCTTGGGTGATGCCGGCGACAAGATCTTCGGCACCAAGTAAGCATCACCCCATCGCCGCGCCCAAGGCGCGCAAACGGAGCCGGCACCCTGCCGGCTCCGCTGTTTCTCCCCCCCTTTGCTTGCTGCCATGCGCGCCTTGCCGCTACCATAAGCACCATCCCCCATTTCGAGAATCTTCTTTATGCTGAAACGCTTAGCGACTCTCCTCTGCTGCTGTCTGCCTCTCGTGGTGTCGGCCGCCCAGGTAACCGACCTCTATCAGGGCAAGGCTCCCACCAGTGGCGACATGACGGCCGCCCAGTCCCAGGCGCTGGGGTATGTGCTCGTCAAGGTGACGGGCAAGCGCGATATCCTCACCCAGCCGGATGTGGTGAAGGCCCTGGCGGCGCCGGCGGATTACGTGCAGCAATACAGCTATCAGGACATCGGCTCGGTCAAGTTTCTCAAGGCGGATTTCAATGTGGCCAAGGTGAACGCCCTGGTCGGCCAGAGCAAGTTTGCCCTGCTTGGCCCGGTGCGGCCGCAGGTCGCCATCTGGCTGGTGGTCGACGAAGGCGAGCGGCGCATTCTGCCGGATCAGTCCGGCGATGGCTGGTCCGAGGCGCTGCGTGCCCAGACCCAGGCCATGGGGCTGCCGGTCAGTCTCCCGCTGATGGACTTGGATGACAACATGGCGGTCAATGCCACCGATGTCTGGGGCCGCTTTGCCGATCCCGTGCTCAAGGCGAGCCAGCGTTACGGCGCCGAAATGGTGGTGCTCGGCAAACTGAGCCCGGAGGGGGAGGCCTGGAGCATCGACTGGGGTCTTTATGGTACCAAGCCGGGGGCGCAGGCAGGAGAGCTGACCGAGCTGACCAAGGGTTCGGGTTCAGGTACCCAGGCCGAGGTGGCAAAGGGCTTTGCCGATGCCCTGGCCGGTTGGCTGGTGCAGCAGTACGGTACCCGTCTCTCCGGTGTCGCCTCCAGCCAGACCCTGGTGGTGGAGGGGCTGTCCGATATCGATGGCATGATCCAGATCCAGAAGCTGCTGCAGGGGATGGCCAGTGTCACCAAGGTGGCTATTGGCAAGCTGGAAGGGGACAAGGTGACCTTCAACCTCTCGCTGCAGGGGGACAAGGCCGAGCTGGTGAGGGGGTTGCAACTGGAGAGCCGCCTGCATCAGGTGGAAGACAACGAGAGCGGCCTGCGCTATCAATGGTCGCAGCCCTGATCCCGGGGAAGGATCCTGACCGCCCGGCATGGTCCGGGCGGTTCTCTATCTGCCCCGCTGGTGATACACTTGCCCGCAAATATCACAGTCAAAGCCCAACGAGTGAAGCAACCGGCCCAACTGTCTTTAGCCGTACAACTACCGGATGATGAAACCTTCGTCAGTTTTTATCCCGGCAACAACGCCCATCTGATCACCGCCCTCAAGAATGCGGCCATCGGTCAGGGCTCGCCCTTCCTCTATTTCTGGGGAGCCAAGGGGTCGGGCCGCTCCCATCTGCTCCATGCCACCTGCGCCGAGGTCAACGCCCGCGACGCGGCGGCGGCCTATCTCTCCCTCGATCAATTCGAACAGCTTGACCCCAGCATGCTCGATGCCTTGGAGAGCCTGCCCCTGGTCTGTCTCGACAGCCTGGAGGCGATCGCCGGCAACGCCCTGTGGGAGCGGGCCCTGTTCGACTTCTACAATCGCTGGAAGGAGAAGGGGGAGGGGACGCTCATCGTTACCGGCTGCAGCGCGCCACGCAAGCTGGGGCTGCAACTGCCGGATCTCGCGTCCCGTCTCGACTGGGGAGTGAGCTTCCACCTCGACGAGCTGGACGACGAGGGCAAACTCAGCGCCCTGCAACTGCGCGCCGAGCTGCGGGGTTTCAAGCTGCCCATCGACGTGGGCCGTTTCCTGCTCAACCGCCTCTCCCGCGACATGCGCACCCTGCTTGCCACCCTCAATCGTCTCGACAACGCCTCCTTCCGTGCCAAGCGCAAGCTGACCATTCCCTTTGTCAAAGAGATCCTCGAGCTCTGAAAACCTATCCCATCTTAAATGCGAAAGGGGACTCCCTCCGACGTAGGTGGGAGGGGAATTTCGCCGGGGCGTCAGCCCCGCTGGTTTTGAATGTATTGCTTGATCACCTCCAACGGTGCTCCGCCGCAAGAGCCCGCAAAGTAAGAGCGTGACCAGAGTACGGGTTTGCTGTAAGCACCTCTCAAGTCCAGAAATTCATTACGCAGTCGCCTTGATGTGACCGCCTTTAACGAGTTCACCAGTACCGATAGCTGCACCGTTGGCGCGTACTCTATCAGCATGTGAACATGATCAGCCTCTCCGTCACACTCTTTCAGTTCCGCACCAAAATCTCTGCAAACCTCTGCCGCACACTGACCGAATGAAGCGTGATGCAGATCCCCCAGTATCGGCTTTCGATACTTGGTAATAAACACCAAATGTACGTGCAAAACGTAGGCCGCATGGCGTGATTTATTAATTTTAGTGAATTGCATT
>NZ_JAGKRH010000297.1:15813-16411 GCF_017939245.1 Aeromonas sp. PrichA-15
TTAATAGATATGGCAATAATTCTACACACTGAGCGCTAAATGCAAATTCTGAAAGCCTACAAGTTCCGACTCGAACCGACAGCCCAACAAGCGCAACGCCTGCGCCAGTTGGGCGGTTGTGCTCGTTATGTCTGGAATCACGGGCTGGCAGAAACCAAACGCATTCTGGATGCTGGCGAAAAACTGCCTTCTGCCTTTGAGCTGAACAGGATGCTCACCAGTTGGAAGAAAGACCCAGAAATGGCCTTTCTGGCCGAGGCATATACCGACAACCTCCAGCAGAAGCTCAAGGATTTGCATGGCGCGTGGATGCGCTGCTTTGATAAGAAACTCGCCGCCAAGGCACCCGTATTCAAGAAAAAAAGCGACAACCGCGACGCTATCCGGTTCGTCAACTTCGACAAGTATTGCCGCCTTGAAAAGGGTCGCGTGAAGCTGCCTGCCGGGCTGGTGTGGGTCAAGTTCCGTCAGTCCCAGCCAGTTGAAGGGAAAATTAAAAACGCGACCGTCAGCCAAGCAGCCGGGCACTGGTATATCTCCTTTCAGGTCGAGCAGGAGACGTCCGAGCCAATTCACCCCTCCGGCTCAATGGTCGGGC
>NZ_JAGKRH010000298.1:0-293 GCF_017939245.1 Aeromonas sp. PrichA-15
ACCCGTGATAAAGGACATGCTCGTCGCTTGATGGCCATCTTGCTGTTACATGAAGGACGCACGATCACCGATGTTCATCACCTTACCGGCGCTGCGCGCTCGACCATCGGTCGTTGGCTTCGGTGGTATCGAGATGAAGGCATAGAAGCGCTAGAAGCCTTACCGGCTGGCCGTGCCCCAGTCTTACCTATCGCCAAGATTGTCACCCTACTGGTGCTGCTCATGCAGTTTTCTCCGCAAGATTTTGGTTATCAGCGCAGCCGTTGGTGTACTGAACTATTGGCTATAAAAAT
>NZ_JAGKRH010000300.1:0-575 GCF_017939245.1 Aeromonas sp. PrichA-15
GCAAACCTGGCCCAAGGAGAGTGGCTGCGCCGGGGCCAGAACCTGCTCATTACCGGCCCCTGTGGCTGCGGAAAAACCTACCTAGCCTGTGCGCTGGGCTACCAAGCCTGTCAGCAGGGGCACAGCACTCGTTACTACCGGCTGCCGCGTCTGCTACTTGAGCTGAGCCAGGCCAAGGTAGATGGCAGTTACGCCAGACTGCTGGGTCAACTGGCAAGGATAGAGCTGCTGATCCTGGATGACTGGGGACTGGAAGCGGTGAATGCCGAGCAGCGCAACGCCCTGCTGGAGATCATGGATGATCGGTACGGGAAATACTCGACGGTCGTGGTCAGTCAGCTGCCAACGGAAGAGTGGTACGCGAGCTTGGGGGACAACACTCTGGCAGATGCGATCCTGGACCGGCTGATGCACAACGCTCACCGGCTGTCACTGAAGGGAGAATCGATGAGAAAGAGGAGAAGTGAGTTGACCCAATCTGAACACTCGAGTTAGAAACGGGGTGACGTGAGCGCGTTAAGGATCAGGGTGTTCACGTTGGCCGGAATGGCTGTTCAACTTCGCCGGAATACGCA
>NZ_JAGKRH010000038.1:0-26373 GCF_017939245.1 Aeromonas sp. PrichA-15
GTCACGCTCTTACTTTGCGGGCTCTTGCGGCGGAGCACCGTTGGAGGTGATCAAGCAATACATTCAAAACCAGCGGGGCTGACGCCCCGGCGAAATTCCCCTCCCACCTACGTCGGAGGGAGTCCCCTTTCGCATTTAAGATGGAGTGCGCACCGGCCTCCCCTTCCCGCGCGATGCCACGGGGCAGCGCCCAGAGATTGGTCGGCATGGCGCTGCGCAAGTCCATGGTACGACCGGTCACCACCAGCGCTCCCTCCCCCTGATAGACGGCGCGGGTACAGGCATCGGCGAGGGAGCTGACGGAGAGGGAGACGGTCAGGGCCAGCAGGGTCTTGTGCAACAGGGGGGAACGCAGGATTGTCATATGGATCACTCGAGTCTGTTGAAAACACAAGCATACCCATTTTTGCATAACAGGGGCTGACTGAGGCTGGCAAGCCGGGTGGCAGATCTGTCAACAGAGGCGCTTCCCTGCCAATCAGCGATCAATATCCATAAATTAATCAAGGAGATAAGCAAGCCACTTCGGGGCGATACCGCCAGATGCCATTCGCTGGCTTGCGTCGGTTTCAGACACATTCCCTGCCCGCCAGCAGGCGGACAGGGTGGCGCTCAATCTTTCTTCTTGCGGATACTCAGCCCCAGCTCGCGGCCGCGCAGGCGGGCATAATAGATGGTGCCCACAAACGCCAGGGTGGTGAGCACCAGCTCCACCACCGCCAGCCACCGCTCCCCCTCATCCGTGGTGATCAGGGTCAGGGCGTGCAGGAAGTAGGGCATCAGCACGAAGTTGCCCCAGGCGTGGGTGTAGGGATTGCCCTGCACTATGCCCTTGAGGGGGAAGAGCAGCGGCACCGTCCAGATCACCGGCAACAGCCAGGGGGCGAGATCCGGGTGGGGCGAGAGCCAGAGGTGCCAGAGCAGCACCCAGGCCAGCAGGCCGAAAAAACCGGCCAGGGTCAGCAGGCGAGCGAAGCGGGTGCTCACTTGAGGATCTCCAGCACCTGCTCGGGCGGACGACCGATGCGGGCCTGCCCGTTCTTGATGACGATGGGGCGCTCGATGAGCTTGGGGTGCTGGTGCATGGCACGAATGAGATCATCGCCGCTCACCTCGCCGAGCCCCAGCTCCTTGTAGAGATCTTCCTTGGTGCGCATCAGCTGTCGGGGATCCGTGAAGCCAAGCTGACTCAGGAGGGTGCGGATCTGTGCCTCGCTCGGGGCCTGCTCCAGATAGAGCACCACCTCGGGGGCGACCCCGTGCTGTTCCAGCAAGGCCAGGGTTTCACGGCTCTTGGAGCAGCGCGGATTGTGGTAGATTTGGGTCTCGCTCATGATAACTCCCTGATTAATCGCAAGATGGGACAAGAAATGGCGCTATTGTAGGGGAAACGGATGGTCAGGGTAAGCAGGAAGGCTATGGAAATGAAACGGATCTGTTGGCTGATTGTGGCAACCCTGCTGGGGGCCTGCAGCCCGGCACCCGACTTCACCGACGGCGCGGGAAAGAAGGTCAGCCTCGCGGATCTCGGTGGCAAACCGCTGCTGGTCAACTACTTCGCTCCCTGGTGCGCCCCCTGCCTGCGGGAGATGCCCCTGCTGGCAACATTGCACCAGGAAGGCCAGATCCGGGTGATCGCCATCAACTATGACCCCGCCTCCCCCACCGAACTGACCGAGCTAGCACGGCGCCACGCCATCAGGGTTCCCCTGATGATCCCGGATGACGACGCCCGCCTCCCGTTCCCAAGGCCCGGGGCGCTGCCCACCAGCTATCTGCTCGATGCCAGGGGCACGCTGCTGGAGACCCTGGTGGGGGAGCTGGACGAGCAGAAGATAGGCGAGATAAAACGCCGCCTAGCGAGCGCCCAATAGCAGAGCCATCCATCACATTCATGTCTTCATCATCAAGATGCGTTGAAACCGATGAAAGGCCCTATTTTAGCCTGCAAAACAAGGCGGGGTGCCCCCAAAGGAGCACACCGCCTGCCATCAACCCGCTCCGGCCTCAGCCCTTGAGGCTGTCCAGATCCTTCTTGGCCCGCTCCAGCTGGGTGATGCGCGCCTCGATGCGGGCCAGGGTCAGCTTGTCGCTGGTGGTGCCCCGGGCCACGATCAGTTCGTCGATGGCCGCCTGGTAGTCCCCGCGCAGGGAGAGGGTCTCAGCCCGCGCCATGTGCAGGTCCGTCATTCTGCCCGCCTTGCGGTAGGCGTCCGACAGCAGGCTCCAGGCCAGGCTGTTCTCGTCGTGCTCCCGGGCATAAGGGTCCAGGATGGCGATGGACTTCTTGTAGTTGCCCCCCTCCAGATAGGCGTTGCCGAGGTTCACCACCACCACCTCGTTGTCCGGCATCCGGGTGCGGAAGCGCTCCAGTCTGGCGATGGCCTGGGCGCTGCGCCCCTTGGCGAGATCGATGTCGGTCAGGGCATCCACCACGAAGAGATCCTCCGGGTGACGAGTCGCCAGCTCCTGCATCAGGGTGTCGGCCTCGTCGGTGCGCTTGAGCTGCAACAGGGCCAGCGCCTTGCCATAGATGGCGGCATCCTTGAGGGGGTAATCCCCCTTCTGCAGGCGGCTGTCGAAGTAGGTGAGCAGCGCCTGGGGCGTCTCGGTGCCATAGCGCACCTGGATGCGCACCTTGGCCAGCCAGAAGTCCAGGCTCGGCGGCAGGGCGCGCGCGCCATAGCTCCCGGCCCGGGCACGGGCTTCGCTGATCCGGGTCTCCGGCAGGGGGTGAGTCAGCAGCATCTCCGGCGGCTTGCTGGCATAGCGGTACTCCGCCGCCAGCTTCTGGAAGAAGTTGGCCATGCCCATGGGATCGAACCCGGCGTCATACAGCGTCTTCATGCCGATGCGATCCGCCTCGTATTCGTTGTCCCGGGTGTAGTTGATGGCCGACTGTATCGACAAACCAAGCGTGGTCTGCAAGGCCGCGATGCCAGCGGTGGGGTTGATCACCGCGAGTGCAATGGAGCCCACCAGGCCGGCCAGGGTCATGGCGGAGCTGCTCGCCTGTGCCTCCATGTAACGGGCGATGTGACGCTGGGTCACGTGGGTGATTTCGTGGGCCAGTACCGAGGCCAGCTCGCTCTCGCTCTCGGCGTAAAGGAAGAGGCCGGTGTGCACCTTGACCCGGCCACCGAGGAAGGCCGCCGCGTTGATGCTGGGATCATTGATGAGGAAGAAGGTGAACGGGAAGCGCACCCCGTCGGCATTGGTCAGCAGCCGCTGGCCCAGATCGTCGATGTATTCGTTGAGCACGGGGTCATCGATGATGGGCAGGCCCGCCCGGGCAAAACGCATGAAGGCGTTGCCATAGCGCACCTCCTGCTCGATGGGCAGTGCGGCGACCCCGGCGGTACCGATGTCGGGCAACTGGTTGCTCCCCTGGGCGTGGAAGGTCGCCCCCATCAGGGTGACCAACAGGGGAAGCGATGCTATCAGGGGGGAAAAACGTGCCACGTTATCTCTATCTCCAATCAGACCCCAGCGGGCATCGGCAGAATACCCTTGCCATTCAAGGCCCACAAGCGTTGTTTCATCCTCTCATCACGGCCATAATGACCGCCACGCACGAGATGGAGTTCTCATGGAACAGCTCGACCTGACCCCCTGGCGTTGTCCCGAGCCCCTCATCCGGCTCAAGCTCTGGTTGCGCCAGGCCCGGCCCGGTCAATCCGTGTGCATCCAGCTCGGGGATGCAGGCTCCCGGCAGGACATTCCCGCCTATCTGCGCCGTCAGGGTCACCATGTCCAGACCCGGGAAGAGTCAGCTGCCCGCCTCTCCCTGCTGCTCGTCGTTGCCCGTCCCCCTCGGGACGCCCTGCTCGCCCCCGAGCCCATGCCACCCACCCCGTGAGCCGCCATTCAAGGAAGCCTCGATGTTAGATGTATTGAAGCGCTGGTATCAGACCCGTTTTTCCGACCCCGATGCCGTCACCCTCTTCCTGCTGCTGGTCTTCTGCTTTGCCGTGCTCTGGCTGTTTGGGGATCTGCTGGCACCGCTGCTGGTGGCCCTGGTGATGGCCTATCTGCTGGAGTGGCCGGTGAGTCGCCTGCAACGAGGCGGCCTTTCTCGCACCGTCGCTACCAGCCTGGTCCTGCTGTTGTTCATCACGGTGACGACCCTGATGCTGCTGGGCCTCATCCCGACGCTGGTGAGCCAGGGGGTCAACCTGGCCAAGGAGGCCCCCGCCATGCTGGCCCATGCCCAGGACTATGTCCGCACCCTGCCGGAAAAATACCCCGAGATCATCGACGTCAGCCTGGTGGAAACCATCATCGACAACATTCGCCAGCGCATCCTGACCGGCGGCGAACAACTGGTGAGCGCCTCTTTGAGCTCCCTCATCAACGTGGTGGCCATCCTCATCTACGCCATCCTGGTGCCCCTGATGGTCTTCTTCATGCTCAAGGACAAACAGGTGCTGATGGGAGGCCTGCGCCGCTTCCTGCCCCGCAACCGCACCCTGGTGAACCGGGTCTGGGTGGAGATGAACGACCAGATCATCAACTACATCCGCGGCAAGGTGATCGAGATCGTCATCGTCGGCATCGCCACTTATGTGCCCTTCGCCCTGATGGGATTGCGCTACTCCGCCCTGCTGGCGGTCGCGGTGGGCTTCTCCGTGCTCATCCCCTATATCGGTGCCGCCGCGGTGACCGTGCCGGTGGCCATGGTGGCCCTGTTCCAGTGGGGGCTGACCCCCGACTTCGCATGGCTGATGGTGGCCTATTTCGTGATCCAGGCCCTTGACGGCAACCTGCTGGTCCCCCTGCTCTTCTCCGAGGCGGTCAACCTGCACCCGGTGGCCATCATCATCGCCGTGCTGGTGTTTGGCGGTCTGTGGGGCTTTTGGGGCGTCTTCTTCGCCATTCCCCTCGCCACCCTGGTCAAAGCGGTGCTCAACGCCTGGCCCAAGCGGGAAGATCTCCCCCGCCCCGCCCCCTGACCCTGGCAAGGGGCGAGGCTGGGTCTCGCCCCTTCCAGATACCGGCCACCAGCAGCACCTCCGTGACGCTGGCTCATGCTTGCCTTGTCGGGTTTAATTGAAAACCGACATCCGTTTGACTTGCTACGCCGGTCTGATTCGTTCCCACGCCCACCCACCGACAAGGATCTGTCATGTCCCCAGTCCCTGCCCTGCGCCATGCCTCTCTGGGTGCCTTTCTGGCACTGCTGTTCTGTTCTCCCGTCCGGGCAGACCTCGATATCGGGGCCCTCAGCGCCTTCTCCAGCGACAGCCCTGACAGCCCCATTCCCAAGGGGCTGGTGCTGGGCGGGGCCGTCATCGGCGGTCAGGCCCGTTACCAGCACCAGGACGACACCCTGATGCCCATCCCGGGGGCCCTCTATTTTGGTGACAACCTGATGTATCTGGGGGATCGGGCCCGCTACTACCTCAGCCGGGATGGCAACCTCTCCACCTATGCCTTCGGCCGGATGCGCTTTGGCAACCTGGACCCGGACGACGATCCCTTCCTCCATGGCATGGAGAAGCGCAAGGGGCAGTTCGAGGCCGGTGTTGGGGCCGATCTCATCACTCCCTACGCCCTCTGGAGCGTGCGGGCCACCACGGATGTGACCGGCACCAGCAACGGTCAGGAGCTGATGCTGTGGGCCAACTTCCCCATCATCCGCGGCCCCCTGCTGCTGATGCCGGGAGCTGGCGTCATGCTGCGCAGCCACAATCTCGCCAACTACTACTTCGGCGGTGTCTCGCAAGACGAAACGAGGGCGGACAGGCCGGCGTGGAACACGGGCACCACCCTCTCCCCCATGGTCTCCCTCATCGGCAGCTATCGCTTCAGCGCCAACTGGATTGGCGGCTTTGGCATCAACTACGAACGCTACGACGACGACATCGCGGACAGCCCCATCGTCCAGCATCAGGGAGAACTCTATGCAGGCTTCGGGGTGGGCTACATCTGGTAGCCCCATCCGGACTGGACAACAAAAAAGGAGCCCATGGCTCCTTTTTTACGGCTATCCGGCGCAGCGTCACCCTGCCACTTCGGCGAGAAATTCGGCGAGCGCCTGGTTGATGAACGCGGGGTTCTCCAAGGTCGAGATGTGACCAGCCCCCGGGATCTCCCTGAACGGGCACCCCAGCACCTCGGCCATCAGATACCCCTCCAGCACAGGGCGAGCCTTGTCCTCGCACCCCGTCATCACCAGTGCGGGCAGCCTCATCTCTTCGAGCCAGTCGATGCGATCCTCCCGGGTCACGAAGCTGCGCCCCACCGCCACCAGGCTCGCCACCTTGTCGGCGGGCCATTGGGCCAGCCGGGCCTTGAAACCGGCCATCAGGGCCGCGTCCGGTTGATGGGCGAAGAAGAGCGGCGCCACCTGATCGGCGATGGGCGCAGGAACGGCGCCGACCTGCTCGATCATCGCCAGCATGCCGAGATAGCGCTCGCAGGTGATCTGGGGTTCAAGGCCGACGAAGCTGTCCATCAGCACCAGGCCCTTGAGGCGAGCAGGCGCCATGCGCGCCAGCTCCACGCCCCACATTCCACCGATGGAGAGCCCCACCAGCACGCACTCGTCGATGCCGAGGGCATCGAGCAGCGCCAGGTGATCCCGGGCCAGGGTCGCCAGGGTGCAGGGCCCCTCGGGCAGCACATCGGAATCTCCGTGACCCCAAAGCTCGGGCACGATGCAGCGATAATGCTCCTTAAGGGCCTCGATTTGCGGTGCCCACATGGCACTGTCCCACAGGTAGCTGTGGCCAAAGAGCAGTGCCGGACCCTGCCCCTCGTCCTGATAGGCCATGCGGCGGCCCGCTATCTCCATAAACTGCTTCATGTTTTCTCCTGTTGCCAGCGGCGATGAAACTGGCTTTCCTGTTTTTCTGTTGCCAGCGGCTGATGAGGCGGCAGTGTAACACGCCACCCTTGGCAGGGGTGCCCGCCTGGTGCAAGCTGGAGAGACTCACAACGAGGAGTCACCAAGGAGAGGATGATGGCCAAGGAAAAGAGCAAGAAACGCCCCCGCCTGGACAAGAAGACCTACGAACATCACCTCGCCCACCTGCAGGAGGAGCTGGTCAAGTTGCAGGAGTGGGTCAAGCAGGAGGGGCTCAAAGTGGTGGTGCTGTTCGAGGGGCGCGACGCCGCGGGCAAGGGGGGCGTCATCAAGGCGATCACCGAGCCCCTCAACCCCCGGGTCTGCCGGGTCACCGCCCTGCCCGCCCCCTCGGATCGGGAGCGCACCCAGTGGTACTTCCAGCGCTACGTGGCGCACCTGCCCTCGGCGGGCGAGATGGTGCTGTTTGACCGCTCTTGGTACAACCGGGCCGGGGTCGAACGGGTGATGGGCTTTTGCAGCGACGACGAGTATCGCGAATTCCTGCGCGCCTGCCCCGAATTCGAGCGGATGTTGATCCGCTCCGGCATCACCCTCATCAAATACTGGTTCTCGGTCAGCGACGAAGAGCAGGAGAAACGCTTCAAGGAGCGCATCAATACTCCCATCAAGCGCTGGAAATTCAGCCCCATGGATCTGCAATCCCGCTCCCGCTGGGTGGAATACTCCCGCGCCAAGGATGACATGTTCACCTACACGGATACCGAGGATTGCCCCTGGTTCGTGGTGGACGCCGACGACAAGCGCCGCGCCCGCCTCAACTGCATCTCCCACCTCCTTGGCAAGGTGCCCTACGAGGCGATCCACTACGAGCCCATCACCCTGCCTCCCATCAAGACCGAAGGGTATGAGCGCCCGCCGCTCACCAGCCAGCACTTCGTGCCGGACGTCACCGCCGCCCTCGAGTCAGACAAGCACGGGCAGTGACGGGTTCCGGCCAGCCGCCCCCGCTGGCCGGAACCCGGGCTTCGGATGACGGGCAATAAAAAGCCGGTCTTGCGACCGGCAAAAGGCATTGAACGTATAGAAAGGAAAACCTGGCACTCTCGCCCTCTCAGGCGCGGATATATTTGGCCGTGCGCGGGAACGCCTGCTCTTTGGCATCGAACAGGTAGCAGGCTTCGGCCGGGATGCCGACGCTGTACTCCTGGCCGGTGGCCACGTCGATGTCGGAGCTCGCCTTGACGGTGAAGTCGTGACCATCCACGTCCATGTAGACGAAGGATTCTGCCCCCAGGTGTTCGGCTACCTGCACCACGCCGCTCACGCGGCTGTCGGCATGGGCATGACCCAGCGGCACCAGGTGCTCGGGGCGAATGCCCAGCTCCACCTTGTCGCCCACCGCGCCGCGACGGGCATCCACCCGGGCACGCACGGTATCGCCGGAGGTGAGCTTGACCACGCACTCCTGCTCGCCGATCTCCACCAGCTCGCCCGCCAGGAAGTTCATCTTGGGGGAGCCGATGAAGCCTGCCACGAACTTGTTGTCCGGGTTGTGGTAGAGCTCGAGGGGGGTGCCGAACTGCTCCAGGTTGGTGGCCGCCTCGCCCTTGAGCGGGCTCAGCACCACGATGCGGTTGGCCAGCGTCATGGCCTCCACCTGGTCGTGGGTCACGTAGATGATGGTAGAGTTGAGCTCCTTGTGCAGCTTGGCGATCTCGATGCGCATCTTGACCCGCAAGGCGGCGTCGAGGTTCGACAGCGGTTCGTCAAACAGGAACACCTGCGGCTGCTGCACGATGGAGCGGCCGATGGCCACCCGCTGACGCTGACCGCCAGAAAGGGCCTTGGGCTTTCTGTCCAGCAGCGGCTCGAGACCCAGGATCTCGGCGGCGCGCATCACCCGCTTGTGGATGTTCTCCTTGTCCATCTTCTTGAGCTTGAGGCCAAAAGCCATGTTCTCGTAGATATTCATGTGCGGGTAGAGGGCGTAGGACTGGAACACCATGCCGACGTTGCGCTCCACCGGAGGCACGTCGTTCATGTAGCGCCCGCCGATGGTCAGCTCGCCGCTGGTGATGTCTTCCAGACCCGCGATCATCCGCAGCAAGGTGGACTTGCCGCAGCCGGACGGGCCGACGAAGACGATGAACTCCCCTTCCTTGATGTCCAGGTTGATGCTGCGCAGGGTGTCCTTGTGGACAGCCGGGTCGTAATTTTTGCGAACGTTGTTGAGTACTACTTCAGCCATATCGAGCTCCGCTCTTGAATCTTTGCAAATCGTGATGACGGGGGGAGCCAGCTCCCCCGGCCATGAACCGTTAACCTTTCACGCCGCCTGCGGTCAGACCACCCACCAGCCAGCGCTGGGCGAGCAGGAAGACGACCGTGATGGGGAAGCCTGACAGCACGGCGGCTGCGGCGAAGTCACCCCACAGGTAGTTCTGCGGATAGAGGTACTGCTGAGCCCCGACCGCCAGGGTCAGATTGTTCACATCCTGCAACAGGATGGAGGCCATGGGCACCTCGGTGATGGAGCCGATGAAGGCCAGGATGAACACCACCGCCAGAATGGGCACCGACAGGGGCAACAGGATCAGGCGGAACGCCTGCCACGGAGTAGCGCCATCGATGGCCGCCGCCTCCTCCAGGGAGGAGTCGATGGTCTCGAAGTAGCCCTTGATGGTCCAGACGTGCAGGGCGATGCCCCCCATGTAGGCCAGGATCAGGCCGCCGTGGGTGTTGAGACCCAGCCAGGGGATGTAGTCACCGATCTTGTTGAAGAGCGCGTAGATGGCCACCAGTGCCAGCACCGCCGGGAACATCTGGAAGATCAGCATGCCCTGCAGGATGGTGGACTTGCCACGGAACCGCAGACGGGCGAAGGCGTAGGCACAGGTGGTGGAGAGCACCACTATCATCAGGGCGGTGATGCCCGCCACCTTGATGGAGTTCCACAGCCAGGTCAGCACCGGGAACGGCGGCGGCGTGATGCTGCCATCGGCGTTGGTGATGGACATTCCGAGCGCCAGCTTCCAGTGATCCAGGGTCGGATTGGTGGGGATGATCTCCCCCACCGAGAAGTTGCCGTTACGGAACGAGATGGCGATGACCATGATCAGCGGGAAGATGATCAGTGCCAGGAAGCCCCACATCACCAGGTGGGTTGCCCACACCCGGTATTTGACTGATTTGGGTTGTACGATTGCCATGTTGAAGCCTCCTTACAGTTGCTTGTCGGCTTTGGACAATTTCAGGTTGAGCAAGGCCAGCGCACCCACGATGAGGAAGATGGCGGTGGCGATGGCACTGGCCAGACCGTAGTCCTGACCACCCGAGCCCTGGAACGCGATCCGGTAGGTGTAGCTCACCAGCAAGTCGGTGGTCCCGGCCGGCGTGGTGGCCCCGATGATGTCCGGCGCCCCGTTCGTCAACAACTGGATAAGTACGAAGTTGTTGAAGTTGAAGGCAAAGGATGCAATCAACAGCGGTGTCAGCGGCTTCATCAAGAGCGGTACGGTGATCTTGAAGAAGTTCTGTACCGGCCCCGCCCCGTCCATGGCAGACGCCTCGTAGAGATCTTCCGGAATCGCCTTGAGCAGGCCCATGCAGAGGATCATCATGTAGGGGTAACCGAGCCAGGTGTTGACGATGAGGATCATCACCTTGGCCAGGAAGGGATTGGTGTACCAGTCCGGCTTGATGCCGAAGGCCGCTTCCAGGAACAGGTTGATTTCACCGAAGTTCTGGTTGAACAAGCCCTTGAACACCAGGATGGAGATGAACGCCGGTATCGCATAGGGCAGGATCAGCATGACCCGGTAGAAACCACGCCCCCTGAGCTGCTCCCACTGCACCAGACACGCCAACACCATGCCAATCGCCAGGGTGAACGCCACCGAACAGGCGGAGAAGATCACGGTCCAGACGAAGATCTGCATGAAGGGACTCTGGATACCCGGGTCCGTCATGATGCGCATGAAGTTTTTCCAACCCACGCTCACCACGAAACCGGGGGCAATGCCCTTGCCGACGAAGTGACCTTCCGCATCGATGTACTGGTAGAAGCCGGTGTCACCGTTGGGCTGCATCAGCTCGCCGCTCTGGTTGTCACGCAGCAGGTTGCTGTCCTTGATCATGACGCCGGACTTGAGCACGGCGCCGTCGACCAGCTGGGTATAGAGCTGTTTCTGGGCGGCGAACTTGCGCAGGCTGCTCAGGGTCAGATGGATATTGCCTTCGGGCAGTACCACATCCAGGGCACTCAGGTGGGTGCGGTGATCGACGATGGCACGAATGGGTGCCGCCTTGTCGGTCGCCTCCCCGGCCAGGGGTTGCAACTGAACAACCTGGGGCTCGTCACGGACCCGTCCTTCACGGACGGCCAGGGTACGCGCCTTGTTGTTCAGCAAGGTAAGGGGTTGACTGATAAAGGATTGGTCGTCCTGTTTCAGCAGCAGCTGAAACTGATTGTTCTCACCACCCAGGAGGGTGAAATCGAATTCACCGCCGGTCACCTTGTAGGTTTTTTTCAGATGGTAATCCCGTGCCTGCTCAAGGGAGAGCAAGTTGGATCCCGAATAGTTGGTGAAGGCGATGCCGATCGTGTAGGCAAGAGGGAAGATGATAAAAACAACCATGCCTGCCACACCGGGGAAAATATAACGGTGGGCATAGGTCTTCTTGTTCATGAAGACATAGAGACCGACGGAGACGACCACCAGATCGAGCAGGGCAAATACCCACTCGCCGCTGGCATACATCATCACGGCCGCATAACCATTAAGCACTGCGATCAGTGCCGCCATGGTCCATTTCAGCCAGACGTACTTGTCTTTCTTCGGACCGGCATAGGATTCGATAGAAGGTACTACTTCCATGCCAATTAACCTTTATTGCGCCAAGAGAGATTGAGAGAGTGGGAGGCCCGAAGGCCTCCCGGGTAGTGCATGCTTACTGGACGATACGCTTGGCAGCGGTATCCAGGGCTTCGTCAACACCCTGACGGCCAGAGGTGACGTTCTTGAGGGCGGTTTCGAAGGAGGACCAGAAACGGCTCATCTCGGGCACGGACGGCATCGGTTCGCCGTTCTGGGCGTTCAGCATGGTGGCCTTGATGTTGGGGTCGGCTTCCAGGGTCTTCTGGAAGGACTTCAGGGCCACGGCACCCAGCGGCTTGTCGGCGTTCATCGGCGCCAGACCGGCATCGGTCAGCAGGTAGTTCTCGAGGAACTCGATGGCCAGATCCTTGTTCGGGCTGGCGGCGTTGATGGTGGCACCCAGTACGCCAACGAAGGCCTTGGCGGGCTTGCCTTTCAGGGTCGGCAGCTGGGCTACGCCATACTTGATGCCGCTCTTGTCCAGGTTGCTCCAGGCCCAGGGACCGTTGATCATCATGGCCACTTCGCCCTTGTTGAACTTGGCGTCCATCACACCGTAGTCAATGCCCTTCTCCAGGTGACCGGATTTGATCATCTCGGAGATGTAGCCGACGCCGGCCTTGGCACCTGCGTTGTTCACGCCGGTGTCTTTGACGTCATAGCCGGTGGCGGTCTTCTTGAAGGCGTAACCACCGTTGGCAGCCACCAGGGGGTAGCTGAAGTAGGGGGTGTCATAGGCCCACATGATGGCGCGCTTGCCATTTTTCTTCAGGTCTTCGTCGATCTTGGCGATCTCTTCGAAGGTCTTCGGCGGGTTGGGCAACAGATCCTTGTTGTAAATCAGGCTGACGGCTTCTACCGCGACCGGGTAGCCATAGGTCTTGCCATCGACGGTCATGGCATCCCAGGCGAATTGCTCGAACTTGGCCTTGGTGGCGGTATTCGGGGTCACGGGAACCAGCAGACCGGACTTGACCCACTCACCGTAACGGTCGTGAGCCCAGAAGAAGATGTCCGGGCCGTTGCCGGTGGCGGCGGCTTGCTGGAATTTGACTTCAACCTGATCCGGGTGGGCGACGGTGACCTTGATGCCGGTTTCGGCTTCAAACTTCTTGCCGACTTCGGCCAGGCCGTTGTAGCCCTTGTCACCGTTGATCCAGATGGTCAGCTGACCTTCATCAATGGCAGCAGTGGCAGAGCAGGCCACGCCCAGGGTAGCCAGACCGATCAGGGATGACAGCAATTTCTTTTTCATGAGCCTTTCCTTGTATTAGTTCCGCGCTGTAAGAGCATTGTGTGCAGATGAATATTACCCCAAGCAGTCAATGCCTCACATGACACGCCTCGCATTTTTGAAATGCAATTACGTATTTTCTTCCAGAAAGTTATGAAAACATTTTCTTATTTCAGCGACTTAGGCAGGGATATCCCCATATTTTTGCCAAGATATGGAAATTAAATTACAGAAAGGAAATCAATTTACGTCATTGAAAGGGATTTCACCCCACTGAAAACCCTTTCATTCCCGATATTTTGTTCAATGTGTTAACAAAAGTACTGAGGTGGTTTCCATCTACATCACCCCCTTAAATAAAAAGGCACCGGAGCGGACTCCGGTGCCTTTTTGCAAGAAATGACGGCTGGATCACATTACGACTGGCGCAGCAATTGATCCTTGAGATTGGGCGGGACTCCCCTGATGGTCAGGGTGTCGGTCTGGGGATCATAAAAGACCCGGCTGTTGAGCAACTTCTGCTCGAAGCTCAGAGTCAGGCCGCCACCGGAGCCCACAAACTTGGTCAAGCCCCGCAGGGTGGAACGGTCCGCCGGGAAGCGCTCCTCCAGCTCGTACTCCTGACCGATGAAGCTGTAAAAATCGAGGTCCCCATCACCGGGCAATTCCGCCGACAGCTCCTTGATCTCGATCTCCTCGCCGGCGCTGGCCTGCTCGGTGCAATATTTGAAGACCTGCTTCTTGTAGTCATTGCGCTCGGCCGGTTCGAGCTGGCGGCTGTCGCAGTAATCGTCCACCGCCTGCAGCAACCCCTTGTTCTGGATCTTGACATCCATGCCCTCCCGGGCCCCCAGCAGATCCATGAAGAAATCCCCCAGCTTGCGACCGACCCGGCCCTTGCTGAAGGTGATATAACGACGCGAATCCCCTTGGGTTTTCCACTCGGTGAGATCGATGCGGGCCACCAGATTGAGTTTGCCGATATCCAGGTACTGGATGTGGCGCAGCTCCAGCGCCTCGCTCACGGTGACGCTCTCCTTGCCTTCCAGCAGGGCGATCATCAGGTAATCCACCCCCACATAGTTGTACTTGGCAATCAGCAACACCCCCTGCTCGTCCAGGGCATGCTCCACCAGCTGCTTGACCAGCATCTGGGTCAGGTTGACGGAAAAGGGGACGAACTCGGTCTGCTCCGCCAGCAGCTGCTCCAGGGCGATGCGAAAGGCGGGGGAAGGCTGCTTGGGGGCGTCTTCCCCCTCCGCCAGCTCGGCGACGGCGGCCTCGGGATCGGCGAAGAAGCCAAAGCCCTTTCCCCCCTTGCCGTTGTAGATGCGATGCAGCTCCGCCATCAGCCCTTGTACCGCCTCGTCGGCAGGCAGGGTCTGGCTGCGGGTATCGGCGTGGGGCTGGCCATCGTTGCCCGCCCGCAGGGAGTGAAGAATGATCTTGTCGATATCGAGACTCATGTCACAAAGCCATAGTGTTAGCCGAAAGGGTGAAGTATTATAAGGCGCTTTGAACCGAGGTGAACCCAAGATTATGCCCATCGTATCAAAGTACAATAACGAGCAGTTTGACGCCCTGATGAACGACCTGATCACCGCCCTGGAGAAACACAAGGCACCGGTGGATCTCAGTCTGATGGTCCTTGGCAACCTGACCACCAACATCATCAACGGCATGGCCCCGGCCCAGCGCCAGGCGATCACCGAGAAGTTCATCCAGGCACTCACCGCCTCGGTGGGCCATCGCCACGATGCGCACTGAGTTTCTTCGCATTCTTTGATGTTTTTCAAGCAGATGGATCATTATGGTCGAAACCGGCAACCCCTATCGCGATAATGTCTCTCGCCTGATCACCTGGGGGCATTGGTTCTCCTTCTTCAACATCATCCTGGCCATGCTGATCTCGACCCGTTACCTGGGCGCCATCAGCTGGCCATCGACCACGCTCGGCGTGACCTATCTCGTCATCAGCTGGATAGGTCATTTCTCGTTCCTGAGCTTCGTCACCTATCTGCTGACCATCTTCCCCTTGAGCTTCATCCTGCCCAGGGAGAAGACGCTGCGCTTCATTTCATCCATCATCGCCACCCTGGCGCTGGTGCTGCTGCTTATCGACACCCAGGTGTTCCAGCTGTTCAAGTTCCACTTGAATGGCCAGGTGTGGCAACTGCTGCTGGATCAGGCGCAGACCGAAGAGGGCTCTATCTGGAGCATCATCTTCGTGGCGGTGCCCGCCATCTTCCTGCTGCAACTGCTGCTGTCGGCCTATGTGTGGCGCAAGATCAACAAGCGCAAACGCCGCCAGTATGGTAATCAGGTGGGGCTGGCCCTGCTGGTCTGCTTCATCCTGACCCATCTGGTCAACAGCTGGGCGGATGCGACCCTGTATCAACCCATCACCATGCAGCGCGCCAACTTCCCCCTCTCCTACCCCATGACCGCCAGGAGCTTCCTGGCCAAGCATGGCTGGCTCGACCTCGAGCAGTATGAGAAGAAGGCCGAAGATCAGGGAAGCGCTGAGCACCGTCTGCTCTATCCCTTGCGCCCCCTCAGCGTGAGCGCACCCAGCGATCACAAGAACCTGCTGGTGGTGGTGGTCGACTCCCTGCGAGCCGACATGCTCAACAACATCAACATGCCCAATCTGCAACGCTACGCGGACAACCACTTCAATTTCCGCCAGCACATGAGTGGTGGCAATGATGAAGCCATGGGGATGTTCAGCCTCTTCTACGGGCTGCCCGGCCACTATTACGGGGACATCCGGGCCGACAAGCGCCCCCCTGTGCTGTTCGACGAGATGCTGCGCCAGGACTACCAGTTCGGCCTGTTCGGTGCACTGGAAGATGCCAAGCAGTATCGCCAAAGTCTGCTTGCGGGTCTGCGCAAGCAGGTCTTCGTCTCCCGCCAGACCGATGACCGAAGGCTCATCGATGACTGGCAGCAGTGGCTTGGCACGCGCACCGCGGACAGACCCTGGTTCTCTTTGGTCTATCTCTCTAGCCCGGGGGATTATCAGGTGCCAGCCAGCATCAAGGGCCCCTTCCAGCCCGAGTTGACCCGCTTCAACCCGGCCACTGCCTATCGGCCCGAGAACCTGCAGAAGCTGGAGAACCGCTACAAGAACGCAGTCTTCTATACCGATCAACTGCTGGAGCAGATGCTGACCCAACTGCAATTGCAGGGGCTTGATGATCAGACCATCGTCGTGATCACCTCCAACCACGGTCAGGAGTTCAACGAGACCCAGAGCAACAGCTGGGGCTATGGCAGCAATTACTCGACCTATCAGGTGCAGGTCCCTCTGGTGCTGGCCTGGCCTGGTGCCGAACCTGCGCCCCAGGCGCAGGCGAGCAGCCACCTGGATCTGGTACCTACCCTGATGAAGAACATGCTGGGTGTACGCAACCCCTATCGTGACTACAGCACGGGGCGCAACCTGTTCGAAGCCAGTACGCGCACCTGGCTGCTGGCGGGGGATCAGAATGACTTCGCCATCTATCAGGGCAACACCATCACCCAGTTCAACAAGCAGGGGGACTTCGAGCTGCTGGACCGCGACACCTATCGCCCCATCAAGCACGGCACCCCGGACATGGGCACCCTGATCCAGGTGATGAACGAGCTCAATCGCTTCTATCGCGCCCCCTGATCTGCGCCAGCCCACCTCCTTGAGCCCGCCCCTATGGCGGGCTTTTTCTTGCCCGCACCACACCCGTCCTCCTGTTTCTCATGGCGTCATTCGCAAACGTATGCCACCACCTTACTGATTTAACTCTCAAAAAATTCAATTCGATCAATATCATAAAAACAAAATGATAATGATTGTCATTTATTGATCTGCTTGACTCCCTCTGCAATAATCCGCGCCCTCAGGCTTAAATAATAATTATTCTCAAATATGAAAATTCGACTTCTTCACTACTGGCCCATGCTGCTGTCCGGTACGGCGCTGGCTGCCAGCGATCCCGCCGGGGTCGACACAACGGACATGCCCCCCGAACTCAAGGGGCGCGAAACCATCGTGGTCAAGGGACAGCGCATCGAGCAGAAGCTCTCCGACGTGTCGGGTTCCATCACCGTCATCACGGAGGAGGATCTGGATCGCCAGGTTGCCACCGAACTCACCGATGTGTTCAAGAACGAACCCGGCGTCTCGGTGACCGGCTCCGCCGGCCGCCCCCAGAACATCATCATCCGCGGCATGGGCGGCAACCGGGTGCTCATCATCAAGGACGGGGTGCGGGTCAGCGACGGTTTTGGCGCCGACGACCTCAACGACAAGGTGGGCCGTTTCAGCTTCGATCTCGACGACGTCAAACAGATAGAGGTGGCCAAGGGAGCCGGTTCCTCCCTCCATGGCTCCGATGCCATCGGCGGCACCATCGTCATCAGCACCAAGCAGCCGGAAGATTACCTTCAGGGCCAGGATGCCTATCTCAGCAGCAAGGTGCTGCACGATGGCAGCAGTGACAAGCAGAAGCTGAGCGCCACCGGCGCCGCCCGGATACGGGATACCGAACACCTGCTGCGCCTCTCCGGCTGGCAGGGACATGAGACCGCCAACTACGACGAGAGCCGCATCCAGGCGGATCTGGATGGCCTCAGCGCCTCCACCAGCTCTCGCATCCAGCTGAACGAACATCATCTGCTGCGCCTCGAACTCGACTACTTCGAAGACAACGCCGAGCGGGATCAGGGGCCGCGCGAAGTGCCCCAGCCCGATGGCAAGTGGCAGGTGCGCCAGTACCACGAGCAGGGCAGCCAACGCACCCAGGGGGGAAAGCTGGCCTGGGAGGCGAGCAACCTCGACACAATACTGGCCGACAGCTTCACCTGGAGTGCCTACGGCAATCACTCGAAAAACACCGCCAACAAGCGCAGCCTGCTGCAAAACGATCTGCTGAGCGGTTATCCGCGCTATCGCAGCGAACGGGAACTCGCCACCTTCACCGAAGACAGGATCGGTACCGAGCTGGATGTGCGCCGGGATCTCGCCACCGGGCATATCTCCCATCAGCTCAGTTACGGCATCGAGCTGGAGCGCACCACCCACGAGCGGCCGGTGGAGAAGCTGAGTCTGGAGGCCGGCATTCCCCAACCCGGCCAGTCCGCCCCCTTCAGCCGCGCCCGTACCGACAGGGCCGGAGTCTGGCTCGGCGACGTGGCCAGCCTGGGCCAGTGGCAGTTCACCCCCACCCTGCGCATGGATCACCAGTGGCTCACGCCGCTGGACGGCAGCCACGACAGCAACCACAGCTGGCACCTCTCCCCGAGCCTGGCCACCAGCTACCGCTTCAACGACCAGTGGCGCAGCTGGCTCAGCTATGCCAACGGGTTCCGAGCGCCTTCCTACGACAAGGTGTACGGCAACATCCCCCACTACTTTGCTCTGCCGCCCTTCGAGATCATCGCCAACACAGGGCTCAAGGAGGAAACCAGCCACAGCATCGAGTGGGGGCTGAGTGGCGAGGGGGACAACTGGAGCATCAAGCCAGCGCTCTTCTACAACCGTTACTACAACTTCATCGACTGGCGCGAGGTGGGGCTGCGCCTGAGCGATGGCGTCATCCTGCGCCAATATCGCAACGTCGCCAAGGCCGAAACCTGGGGGGCCGAACTCGCCGCCAGCTACTGGCTGACCCAGGAGTGGGAGCTCGCCACCAAGCTCGGCTGGGTCGATGGCGAGGACAACAAAGGTGAAGCGCTGCGCACCCTGACGCCCCTCGAGGGCAACACCCGTCTGAGCTATCAGGCCAATGAGTGGAGTCTGGGCATTCAGGCGGACTATGCCGCCGCCATGAACCGGGTGCCCACCTGCGGCAACAGCCTGACCGGCCGCCAGGGGGACTGCCTCGAAAGTGCCGGCTGGCTCAGTTTCGCCCTGACGGCCGACTGGCTGGTCACCGACTCCCTCAAGGTCAACCTCAAGCTCGACAACCTGTTCGACACCCGCTATACCCGCTATCAGGATGTGGCCGGGCTGGAAGCCGGGACCGATGCTTCCCTCTTCACCCAGAGCGGCCGCACCCTGAGTGCCAGCCTGCGCTACACCTTCGTGGGGATCTGATGCACAGCCTATTGATCCTGACCAGCCTGCTGGCCACGCTGGCCCCCGCCTCTCCCCTGCCTGAGGCAACCCTGGAGGTCGCGCCCCTCATCCCCGAGCGCCCGCAACTGATGAAGGGGGAGATAGCCCGTCTCGATCCCTATGGTGGCTGGCGTGACGACAGCCGCCAGGATCCCGCCCTCCTGACGCTGCTGCGCGAGCAGAACCGCTGGACCGAGCAGCAGCTCGCCGGCCAGGCGCCACTGGTGCAGCGCCTGCAGACGGAGTGGCAGGGCCGGGAGCGGGGCGAACCAGTGCCGGACGACTGGTTGAGCCAGGCTGGCAGCCAGTGGCGCATGGAGGCGGACGGCAGCCTGTGGCAACGCAGCGACGCCAATGACGCTCCCCGAAAGCGGCTGGCTCCCCGCCAACCTGCCGAGGGGTATTACGAGCTCGCCGCCTGGGCCCTTCACCCGGACGGGCACCTGCTTGCCCTGGCCGAAGACCGCAGGGGAGATCGGGACTACCGCATCACCCTGCTGGATCTGGCGAGTGGCGAGACACTGGCCTCTTTGCCTCACCGCGCCGGCGATCTGCTCTGGAGTCTGGATGGCAAGACCCTCTACACCCTCGCCAACGAGCGCCAGACCCTGCGCCCCTGGCAACTGCTGGCCTGGCAGGATGGCAAGGAGACCCTGGTGTATGAGGAGCGCGATCCCGCCTGGCTGCTCGGCCTCTATCACACCATGGATCGCCGCCACCTGGTGCTGCAAAGCAACAACCACGACAGCTCCGAGCAATACCTGCTGGACGCGGGTCGGGCCGACCTGCTCAAGGGGCGCGAGCGCGGCCTCGAGTACTACCTGGATACCCAGGGGGACAGGGTGCTGCTCAAGAGCAACCGGGACGGCGCCCTCGGCCTCTATCAGGTGGCCGACTTGAGCCTGGTGGCGAAGGGAGAGTGGCAACGGCTCTGGTCCGGCGAGGGCCGGGAACTCGAGAAGTGGCGCCTCTTTGCCTGGCACACCGTGCTGCAATACCGCAAGGAAGGGGATGACTGGCTCGATGTGCTGGATGCCAAGGGTGCGTTGATCCACAGCCTGCCGCTCACCGATGGCGCAGGCACGGCCTGGATCCAGGGCAGCCAGGAACCGGCCAGCGACAAGGTGCTCATTCGCCGCCAGGGGATGGCCGAGCCACCTCACCAGCGCTGGCTGGATCTCGCCTCCGGCGCCTGGGAGGGGACACCCGAGAGCAGGGAAACTTCTCCCTATCAGAGCGAGCGACGCTGGATCGCGGGCAAGGACGGGGTCAAGGTGCCTATCTCCCTGGTCTGGCGCAAGGGCATTACCCACCCCAGGGCACTGCTGCTCTACGGCTATGGGGCTTACGGCACCCCCATGCGCCCCTACTACCAGCCCCGGGTGCTGAGCCTGCTGGATCGCGGCTTCGTCTACGCCATCGCCCATGTGCGCGGGGGCGGTCTGCTCGGCGAATCCTGGTATCGGGAGGGTCGTGGCCGGGACAAACAGCACAGCGTGGATGATTTTCTCGCCGTGGCCGATGCCCTGGCACGGGATCCCGCCATCGATCCCGCCCGGCTGTTTGCCATGGGCGGCAGCGCCGGCGGCCTGCTGGTGGCAGCGGCACTCAACCAGGCGCCCACCCGTTTCGCCGGGGCCGTGCTGCAAGTTCCCTTCGTCGATCTGCTGGGCACCATGCAGGATCCCGAGCTGCCCCTCACCCGGCAGGAGTACGCCGAGTGGGGCACTCCGGCCATCCCGGGTGACTATGCCGCGATGCGCCGCCTGAGCCCCTACGACAACCTGCACAAGGCCCCTTATCCCCCCGTCTATGTGACGGGCGGCCTGCACGACAGTCAGGTGCCCTACTGGGAACCCCTCAAGTGGATAGCCCGCCTGCGATCCCATAGCACGGGAACAGGCCCCTATCTGCTGCGCACCGAACTCGACGGCGGCCACCTGGGCGCCCCCCCGAACGGCGGCGCTGCGTGCGGCGCAGGAGTTTGCCTTCCTGCTCACCCTGGCGGGCGTCAACCACTGACCCCTTGTCCTCTTTTTCTGGAGTGAACCATGAAACCCTCTTCCCTGGCCCTCTGGCTGGCGGCAACCCTGATCTCATCGCCGCTGCTGGCGGCCGATCTGCAGTTTGTCGATGAACACCCCCTGAGCATCACGCCCCAGGCCTGGCTCGAGAGCCGCCTCGGCGTGACGCTGGCCCCCGATTACGACAGGGCCAGCCTGCTCGGCCACCATTACAGCTTTCGCCAGCTGGTGAACGGCCTGCCGGTGGCCGCCACCCAGGCCGCCGTCAGTGTCGACGGGGACGGCCGCCCCTGGCGCCTCTATCACAACCTGCGCCCCTTGCAGAGCACAGCGCCCGGCTGCGATGCCAGCGACACCCTGGATCCCCTGCTCGCCACCCTGCGCACCGACGGCAACCAGATAGAGACGCTGGGGCCGGTCGAAGCCTGGTACTGGCGAGACGGCGATACCCTGGTGCCTGCCCTGCGCCAGCGGGTGCGCGAGCACAAGGCAGGCAATGCCAAGGCCAGCCAGGTGCAGCTGTTTGCCCGTTGCGACGGGGAGCAGGAGCTTGGCCGTCTCGGGGATCAGGCGACCACCCGCCCTCTGCATGTCGCCGACGCAGGCGATATGCAGGTTCAGGCCCGGGTGTTCGACCCCGATCCCCGCACCCGCCTGCAGGACGCCAGCCTGGTCTGGCACGACGCGCTGGTACTGGCAGAGGCCGCCTATCAGGATCCGATTCCCCTGCCGGTGAGCCTGCAAGCCGGGCAGTATCGCCTGAGCGGCCCCCATGCCAGGGTGGTGGATGTCATGACCCCCGAATCGGCCCCCTACAGCAGCAGTGACGTGCAGGGTTTTCGCCTGACCCGGGACGATCGCGGCTTTGCGGACATCAACGCCTACTACCATCTGGATCTCGCCCAGCGCCACCTCAAGGCGCTCGGTTTCACCGATCTCATCCCCGGGGCGCTCGACATCGACACGGACGCGGGCTATCAGGACAACTCCCTCTACGATCCGTTCGAACGCAGGCTGGAGCTGGGTCGCAGCGGCGTGCCCGATGCCGAGGATCCCATGGTCATCTGGCACGAGTTCGGCCACGGGGTGCAGCACCACATCCTGCCGGATCTCGGGGAAGAGGGAGACTGGGGGGCCATTGGCGAGGGCTTTGGCGACTACCTGGCCGCCAGTCATCGCCAGCGCAGCGAAGCCGGTCGCCAGTTCGAACCCGCCATGGTGTTCAACTGGGATGCCCGCTTCACCGACCGCACCCCGCGCCAGCTCGACGATCTGCGCGCCCGCTACCATCCGGACTACCGCTACCCCGCCCACCGCACCATCAACGGCAGCAACGGGGATCAGCTCTGGGGCACCCCGCTGTTCCAGGCCCTGCTGACGGCGGTGGCCGAGCACGGTGAGGCGGCCAGGGACGAGTTTGATCGCGTCATCATCGAATCCCACTTCGGCCTGGGGCCGGCCATTCGCATGCCGCAACTGGCCCGGATCACCGTGGATACCGCCGCCCGTCTCTACCCGACGCGAGCCTATGCCCGTCTGCTTGAGCAGGCATTTCGCCAGCACGGGCTGCTGCAAGCTCCCGTCAATATCGCCCTCGCCGAGGGGAGCGCCATCCCGCTGGGGCAGCGCCAGTCGGTGCAGCTGACCCTCAGCAATCCGGGCAAGGGGGAGGTGACCCTCAACGAGCTGGCCCTCACCCTGCCAACCGGGTTGCAGGCCGATCCTGACAACTGGCAACCAGCGACCCTGGCCGCCGGTGCCAGCATGACCACCACCCTGCGCCTGCTGGCCCAGAGCCCGCTCGCCTGCGCCGACGAGGCGAGCCTCTCGGTGAATCTCGCCATGAGCGGTACCAGCCCCACCGAGCGCCAGTGGCAGCAATCCCTGACCCTGCCCATCGGCACCCCCGTCATCAGCCGGGCCAGTGGTCGATCGCAGCGACTGAACGATGCCCAGAGCAAGGAGGTGCGCGGCCTGAGCGAAACCAGCCTGCTGCTGGAGAAGAGCGATGCCCGTGTGAGCGACAGGCTGCAACTGAGCCTGGATCTGCAGCACGAGGCGCTGGATGAGCTGGAGATCTGGCTCAGCTCCCCCGCCGGCACCCGGGTCCAGATCTGGGACAAGGGTTACAGCCCCCTGCCGAGCCTGAAAGGGGTCTTCCCCACCGAGTTGCAGTCCCTGCAACCCTTCAGCGCCTTCGAAGGAGAACCCCTGGCCGGTCGCTGGACCCTGGAGGTGGTGGGCAGCAAACCGGGCAATCAGGGTTTCCTGAACGGGTGGAGCATCAGTCAGCGTACCGGCGCCCAGTGCGGCAACACCGTGCCCGTGCCGGATGACGGCATCATCCGCTTCGATACCTCGGACAGCAGTGGCGGGGGGACCTTCTCCCTGCTCTGGCTGCTGCCGCTGGCCCTGTGGCGCCGTCTGCGTCGCCTCTGACTCTCCCTATATAAAGAAGAGAGGGGCCAAGGCCCCTCCAAGGACACACCATGACCATGAGAATAACCCCGATCGTCTGCCTGCTGGCCCCCCTGCTCAGCGCCTGTGGCGGCGGTTCGGACGAGGCTCCCCTGACCGCGCCGGACTACCGCCTGACGGTCAGCCTGCCCGCTGCGGGCACTCTGTGCATCAACCTGAACCAGAACGACGGCTGCGAAGCCAATGAGCCCGCCGTCAGCGGCGAGGCCGGTGCCCACTCCCTGACCCGGCGCCACCCTGATCTGCTCACCACTCCCCTGCTGTTCATTCCGGCGGATCCCGCCGCCCTGCCCCTGGCCCACCCGGCGGCTCGCCAGGACAACCAGCACCTCACCCCCAGCCCCCTCAGCACCCTGCTGCAGACGCGTATCTCGGACGGGCTGCCACCGGCTCAGGCCCTGACGGACGTGCTGCTCGCCCTGGCCCCCCTTCACCCCGGCCCAGATCTGGCGGCACTGGCGCAGCTGGGCGACTTCAACCGCGCCCTCGCCGCCTTAGATGACAAGGCCACCCTGCCCACCTTTGCCGCCAGCGAGCGCCGCCTGCAGATCTGGCAGGGGCTGGTCACCCTGCTGCCCGAGCTCGCCCGGCACTTTGCCGCCAGCCCCGAGCTCCTGAGCCAGCAGGCCAGACTCGCCGCCGTGCTGATGCAGCAGCAACCCCGGGCGTTGGTGACCGCAGGTGGCGTCACCACCTACACGGACGGGGTGGATTATCTGCTCGACCAGGAGCCTGCGGATCACCCAGGCCAGGAGGCGAGCCTGGGCCAGGCGCCCCTGCGCTATCGCAAGCTGGACGGCAAGGGGCAACCCCTGGCGGACAATGCCGACGAGTGGGAGTGCGTGGAGGATCTCAATACCGGCCTCGTCTGGGAGAAGAAGCTAGCGGATCCGGACAGTCCGAGGGATCTGCACCGCACCTTCGCCTGGGAGTTCGACAACTATCACCCGACCCAGGAGGAGCGGGATTACGCCTGCCCCGAAGGGGAGGCCATCTGCACCACGGAGCAGTACCGTCAGTGGCTCAATGCACAGCAACTGTGCGGCATCACGCACTGGCGCCTGCCCCACGCCCGTGAGCTGATGAGTTTGCAGCACTACGGCTCCCTCGCCCGCCAGGATGGCCAGCTCGTCACCCTGGATGTGCGCTACTTCCCCGATGTCGGCACTGGACTCAATGGCTTCGATGGCTATTACTGGAGCCAGACCCTGACCCCGTCCCGCCGGCTGGAGAGCGCGCCTCTGAGCGCCATCGCCCAAATCTTCCTCGGCGAGGACGCCGGTGCCGACTATCCCACCCCAGTTCAAAACAGCAATGACGCCAACGGTCTGCAACTGCGCCTGGTGGCCGAGGTAACCCGATGAACAAGTATCTTCTGACCCTGCTGTTCACCCTGTGCAGCCCCCTGGCACTGGCCATCGCCATCTGCGACGATGCCCTGCCCCGTACCAGCCCCACCGCCCGTTTCCAGGATCACGGCAACGGCACCGTCACCGACAGGGGCACCGGTCTGACCTGGATGCGCTGCCAGCTCGGCCAGATCTGGCGCAACCAGAGCTGCGAGGGGGAACCCACCCGCCTCTACTGGCAACAGGCACTGCAGACGGCGGAACGGATCCGTACCGAACCGAGCCATGCCCTGTATGGCTTTGGTGGTCATCACGACTGGCGCCTACCCACCATCAAGGAGCTCGCCAGCATTCTGGAGTCCGCCTGTTACAAACCGGCATTGAACGAAACCATCTTCCCCCGCGCCATGGCCGGGGATGGCAAGGAGGTGAACGACGGCTATGTCTATCTCTGGTCTTCCACCCCGGTGCCGGCCCTTCAGGGCGTCGCTTACCTGGACATCACCAGCGGCTCCGTCGCCCAGCGCGCCCCCCGCTCTTGGGCGAAACAGGTCCTGCTGGTGAGGTGACAGCCTGGCCATGGGGGCCACCCGGCCCCCTGTTTGACACGAGGCAAGAAGCGCCAGGGTGACCCTGGCCGTCAAAAAAGCATCAAATTGCGTCATGTGATGCCTGTTCAGGGCGGTTTTGCACGCCGCAGCGCTGGCATGAAACCGGCAGAGCGGTTAGTCTAGCGGCGTTGAACCAATCCCAAGAGGTACAGATGAAAACCGTGTTGCGTTTTAGCCTGCTGGGCGCCTTATTATTGGGTGGCCATGCCTTCGCCGCCGAACCGAAAAAATTTGATATCAGCATGTTCCCCGCCGCCGAAGTGAACCAGGAACGTGTCGTGATCCGTCTGCCGGAAGTCGAGAACGAAGCCGACATGATGGTCGAGCTGCAAGTCGGCAAGAAGATGCTAGTCGACTGCAACCTGCCCCGCTTCGCGGGCAATCTGGAACAGCACAGCGTCAAGGGCTGGGGTTACAACTACCTGACTCTGGGCCAGGTCACCGGCCCCGTCAGCACCCTGATGGCCTGCCCGGACGGCCAGAAAAAAGAGAGTTTCGTCCAGATCTACGGTCAGGGCTTCTTCGTGAACTACAACTCCAAGCTGCCCTTCGTCATCTATGTGCCCCAGGAGTACGAGGTGCGCTATCGTCTGTGGCGTGCCGACAACCTGGCACAGCCAGCCATGATTGAGTGAGTGCCGCGCACTCGGGTTCAGCTCAGTCATGATGATAAAAAGGCGCCATACGGCGCCTTATTTTTAGCTTCCGAGCCCGTTTTTGAGCGGTTTTCCCTGTACAAAATCTGACATAATACCAATCGGATTAAACATTAGGTCAGTTTTATCCAATCTCGGCTACAAAGTGACATCACCCGCTCCACATCGGCAATAAAGTGCTTCCAGGCCGATGTGCAGGCATCAAGGATGTCGTCGTAATCCTTGAAGCTGCGATT
>NZ_JAGKRH010000301.1:0-293 GCF_017939245.1 Aeromonas sp. PrichA-15
ACCACGCTCGACTGCTCTTCGGTGGCGGTGGCGACCTGGATGTTCATGTCGCTGATCTGGGTGATGTGCCCGGTGATCTGGTCGAGGGCGCCGTTGGCCTCGTCGGCCTGGGTCACCACCCGCAGGCTCTGGTTGCGCCCCTGGGCCATGGCGCTGACGGCGCGGGCGCTCTGCTCCTGGAGGCTGTTGATCATGCCCTGGATCTCGGCGGTGGAGGCGGCGGAGCGGCTGGCGAGGTTGCGCACCTCGTCGGCCACCACGGCGAAGCCACGGCCCTGCTCGCCGGCGCGGGC
>NZ_JAGKRH010000302.1:0-327 GCF_017939245.1 Aeromonas sp. PrichA-15
CCTGATTACCCATGATTAGCAGTCAGTTACCACGAACTATACTGATCTTACGTACAGTTATCGAGGTGCGAGATCATGGCCAAAAGCAAAATCCAATTCCAGAAAGGCTACAGCCTGTTTGAGTTTCTCAAGGACTATGGCACTGAGGCTCAGTGCGAAAACGCGCTGTTCACTTGGCGTTTTCCTAACGGCTTTGTCTGCCCTGAATGTGCCAACAAGACCTGTTGTCGCCTGAGAAGGCGGCCACGTGTGTGGCAATGCAATCACTGCCGTCACCAGATGTCATTGACTGGAAACACGATTTTCGCAAACACCAAGCTCCCACTG
>NZ_JAGKRH010000303.1:0-389 GCF_017939245.1 Aeromonas sp. PrichA-15
CAAAGTATCGAGTTAACAACCAGCGTTAGAAAGTACCACCGATTGCACGGGCGATCATGACGTGATGGCGAGGCAGGTCAGACCGTGACTGGCAAAACCCGACAGACACAGGGCACTAATAAGTGCGTTTAGCTGATAGAGGAGCCAGTCAGCGAATTCCATCAGGGATAGAGGCTGTTGCCTCGGTGAAATCCGGATCTATGGCTGCAATCTCAACCTGACTCACTTTCATTGATTGAGGGCTTGGCAAACCGGGGCGACCATCTATGTATCAGCAAGCGCGCCAAGACCGTCGACATCAAGTACCGCGTCCCCAGCCAAGGCCCGGTGGCTCACTTGGTCATTGATGCCACCGGCCTCAAGGTCTATGGCGAAGGCGAATGGAAAAT
>NZ_JAGKRH010000304.1:0-360 GCF_017939245.1 Aeromonas sp. PrichA-15
CTAAATAACTGATCCTAATAGTGCTACACCTTTGCTGTGCCATAGCCATTCCCCGGGAAAGGAGACACGGTATCCATGAAGTGTTTCACTCGAGCCAGCAGGTTGGCCATCCCTCTGCATTGATGATTGCGCGTGATGGTTTCATGCAACTTGTGCCACAGCCGTTCTATGTAATTAACCCAAGGACTGTAAACTGGCTGGAATACCAGGCAGAACTTAGGGTTTTTCTTCAACCATCGCTCGGTCTGTTTGCTTTTGTGAATGATGTAGTTATCGAGGATCAGCGTGATGGTTTTGGCTCGTCGGTAGTGGCGACGCAGCTTTTCCAGCATGGCGATAAACAGGGATGAGTTTTTCTTT
>NZ_JAGKRH010000305.1:0-24747 GCF_017939245.1 Aeromonas sp. PrichA-15
GGTTGTGGCATCCACCGCCAAGTGGAGCTTGCGCCACACTCGTCGCTTCTCCTTGCCGTGTTTGCGAATTTTCCATTCGCCTTCGCCATAGACCTTGAGGCCGGTGGCATCAATGACCAAGTGAGCCACCGGGCCTTGGCTGGGGACGCGGTACTTGATGTCGACGGTCTTGGCGCGCTTGCTGATACATAGATGGTCGCCCCGGTTTGCCAAGCCCTCAATCAATGAAAGTGAGTCAGGTTGAGATTGCAGCCATAGATCCGGATTTCACCGAGGCAACAGCCTCTATCCCTGATGGAATTCGCTGACTGGCTCCTCTATCAGCTAAACGCACTTATTAGTGCCCTGTGTCTGTCGGGTTTTGCCAGTCACGGTCTGACCTGCCTCGCCATCACGTCATGATCGCCCGTGCAATCGGTGGTACTTTCTAACGCTGGTTGTTAACTCGATACTTTGTCACGCTTGCTATGAAACACCGTTCCTGTGCTAGCTATTGCGCTCAGGCCGCTACTGCGTGATCAGCATCGTACTCGCGCTCATGGGCAAGTAATGCCCAGATGATGCGTGCATTCTTGTTGGCCAGTGCCACTACCGTTACATTATGGTTACGTCGCTCCATGACCCCCGCAAGCCAGCTTCCTGCGTACTCTGTCTTACGCTCAGCGACCCGGAGCACGGAGCGGGCCCCGTGGATCAGCAGTGTGCGTAGATAGATGTCACCGCGTTTGCTTATCCCCAACAGGGTCTGCTTGCCGCCGCTGGAATGTTGCTTGGGTACCAAGCCCAGCCAGGCTGCTAGCTGGCGGCCATTTTCGAACTGCTTTGCATCGCCGATAGACGCTACCAGTGCACTGGCCGTGAGAGGACCAATACCCGGCATCTTAGCCAGCTTCTGGCTTGCCGAGTTTTCTTTGTGCCAACACCAGATCTGCTCTTCCAGTTCATTCACCTGCTTGGCGAGCTCTTTGAGGTGCTCCCCTAAACGCTCAATTAATTGACGAAACGTTCCGGGTAGGTTGTTCTCTGCATCCTCCAGGAGCTCGGGCAATCGTAGGCTAATGTGTGCAATACCTTTAGGGACAATGATGCCATGTTCAGCCAGCAGGCCCCTGATTTGATTAGCTTGTGCCGTTCTGGCTTTGACGAACCCTTGCCTTGCGCGATGTAGCGCCAACACGGCTAACTGCTCGCCATTTTTTATTGGCACAAACCGCATATTGGGTCGGGTGACGGCTTCGCAGATAGCTTCTGCATCCGCAGCATCGTTCTTGTTGGTCTTCACATAGGGCTTAACGAACTGCGGCGCCATCAGTTTGACGGTATGCCCCATTCCTTGCAGTTTATTGGCCCAGTAATGGGCACTGCCGCATGCCTCCATGCCGATCAGGCTAGGAGGAAGATTGGTAAAGAATGAGAGCATCTGATCCCGCTTCAACTGTCGCTTGAGGACCGTCTTGCCATGTTGATCAACGCCATGTAATTGGAAGAGATGTTTTGCCAGATCAATGCCGATAGTCGTAGCCTTCATGGTGGTCGCCTCTCTCATCAGTGGGAACTTACATTCGCCACTTTGGCACTCAGATGCCGTTTTGGGGAGGGGCGACCATCCCATTAGCTATAGTCCGGCGACTGCAAAGGCACCGCCATCAGTTGGAACAACGAGTTAATGAAGCCTTCTAGCGCCCGCAGCGGCAACTTGAACAAGCCTTTTAGCATCAGGGCCGTCTCAATGGCGGTGTCACTGTAGTGGAAACCTCTCCCTCGGCGGCCATGGTGGACCAGGCAATGCCACTGCTTAATGGCTTGTTCGTCCATCCAGATGGTCAACGAACCGCGTTGCACCAAGGCTTGGTTGTACTGCTGCCAGTTGCTGATCTTGTGCTTGGACTTGCCCATCTGATGCTCTCGGAGACTGCGCTACAGGATCAGATCACCGAGATGACAGATAGTTCCCCGATTTGAGCAACAAGGCCCATCAGGATGAGTAACATTGGGACATAACGTAGCATCATCGCGCTTGCTCAACGGTTGGGGTAGAACGAAGGGATTGAAAACTAGGAGCTGCCAGATAGAGTGCCACCAGAAACAACAAACAATCTAAACGTTCATAGATTGCATCGCCGTGATACTCGCTAACATCGCCTACAAGCAACGTTGCATCAGCAACAAAGATGATGCCTACTGTTGCAAGTTCGACTACGTATATCCACCCCCAATTTTGCAATGGTCGCAACAATCTCTGCCTGTAGGGCGTTGAACAATACTGGCAGTACCGCCAATGACGCCAAAGCAAAAAGATCAGTAACAGCAATGTTCCCTTCTCAACAATGTCCGTATCAGCTATCCCCTCGCCATATTCGAAGATGGCCGAAAAGAACGTCACAACGTAGCCTCCCCCAAGGCCCAACAGCAGAAACCTCCCGAGCCAATAACACAACCGCTGGCACAAGCTCATCAACCGGTTATCACAACGTTGTAGCAACGAAGGTGATTCGGCATGGAACGTTGCATTACCAGATATCTGGCTAGGCTCTGCGTGTAAGGTCTTCATGTGAGTACACCATCCTTGGCTGATATTTGGTCCCTAAAGGGGAGGCATCAAGCCTCACTAATCTTCCCGACACCTCTCACATCCACGCCTCACACAGCGCCTCGGCCTGGGCCAGCACTAGCTGGGTGGCCTCTTCCTGGCTGTCAGGCGGGTACTTGTACTTGCGCAGGATGCGCTTGACCAGCAGCCGCAGTTTGGCACGTACGCTCTCCCGGCTGTTCCAGTCCACCGTCACGCTGCTACGCAGGCTCGCAGTCAGTTCGTGAGCGATCTTGGCCAGGATCTCGTCCCCAAGCGCTCTGACTGAGGCCTCGTTGTTAGCCAGCGCATCGTAGAAGGCCAGTTCGTCATCATTGAGGCCGAGTTGCTGCCCACGACCATTGGCGCTGGCAAATTTCTTGGCCATCTCGATCAGCTCCTCGATCACCTGGGCCGTCTCGATGGAACGGTTCTGGTAACGCTGAATCACCTTGCCGAGCAGCTCGGAGAACTTCTTCTCCTGGGCCAGATTGGTCGAGAAGCGGCTCTTGATCTCCCCCTCCAGCAGGCGCTCAAGCAACTCCACAGCCAGGTTGCGTTCGGGCAGGTTGCGCACCTCGGCGAGGAAGTCCTCATCAAGCAGGCCGATGTTGGGCTTGTCGAGCCCCACCGCCTCGAACACATCCACCACCTCACCGGACACCACTGCGTTGCCGATGATCTGCCGGATGGCCAGCTCCCGCTCCTCGTCGGTCTTCTTCTTCGCTGTGAGCTCCTTCTTGGTGAGGATCACCTTGACGGCCTGCAGGAAGGCCACCTCGTCGCGTACCGCCCTGGCCTCATCCAAGGTACAGCAGAGGCTGAATGCCTTGCTCATCGCGAGTGCATTGTCGGCGAAGCGCTTCTTGCCATCCTCCAACCCGAGCACATGGTTGGCGGCACCGGCCAGCAGCTTGTGGCCGCCGGTCAGGTAGTCGCCATAGTCGAAGCCATGCAGCAGGGCCCGCAGCACATCGAGTTTCTCCTCCAACAGCGCGTAGGCTTCGTGGGCATCCACCGTTGGCCGCCCGCGTCCCTTGCTGCTGGTGTACTCCTTGATGGCCGCCTTGAGCTCGTTGGCGATGCCGATGTAGTCCACCACCAGCCCGCCCTGCTTGTCACGAAACACCCGGTTGACCCGGGCAATCGCCTGCATCAGGTTGTGCCCCTTCATCGGCTTGTCGACGTAGAGGCTGTGCATGCAGGGGGCATCGAAGCCGGTCAGCCACATGTCGCGCACGATCACCAGGCGCAGCGGGTCAGCAGGGTCCTTGAAGCGCGCCTCTAGCCGCTTCTTGACCTTGCCCGGATAGATGTGGGGGCGCAGCAGTTGCTTGTCCGAGGCGCTGCCGGTCATCACGATCTTGATGGCGCCCTGCTCGGGGTCGGGGTCGTGCCAGTCAGGACGCAGCGCGGTAATCGCATCGTAGAGGTGGACGCAGATCTCGCGGCTCATCGCCACCACCATCCCCTTGCCATCCTGCGCCTGGCCGCGCTCCTCGAAGTGGGCGACCAGATCGGCGGCGACCTGCCTGATGCGTGGCGTGCTGCCCACCACCTTCTCCAGCGCCGCCCAGCGCGACTTGAGCTTGGCCTGCTCGCTCTCCTCCTCGTCTTCGGCCAACTCCTCCACCTCGTCGTCGATGTGGGGCAACTCATCCTGCTTGAGGGAGAGCTTGACCAGGCGCGACTCGTAGTAGATGGCGACTGTCGCCCCGTCCTCCTTGGCCTGCTGCATGTCGTAGACGTGGATGTAGTCGCCAAACACCGCGCGAGTGTCGCGATCTTCGCCGGAGACCGGCGTACCGGTAAAGGCCACGAAGGTGGCATTGGGCAGGGCATCGCGCAGATGCTGGGCATAGCCCACCTGATAGCGTGCCGCCCCTTCCGCCACGCCTGTCTGGGCCACCTTGAGGGTGGCGCCGAAGCCGTACTGGGTACGGTGCGCCTCGTCGGCGATCACCACGATGTTATGGCGCTCGGACAGCACCGGGAACAGATCCTCGTCCTCCCCCGGCATGAACTTCTGGATGGTGGTGAAGACGATGCCACCCGAGGGGCGATTGCCCAGCTTGGCCCGCAGATCCCCGCGCGTGCCGACCTGCACCGGCTGCTCGCGCAGCAGGTCCTGGGATAGCGAAAAGACGCCAAACAACTGGCCATCGAGATCGTTGCGATCGGTGATGACCACGATGGTCGGGTTATCCATCGCCGTTTCTTGCATGACCCGCGCCGCGAAGCAGGTCATGGTGATGCTCTTGCCGCTGCCCTGGGTATGCCACACCACGCCCCCCTTGCGGGAGCCCTCGGGGCGCGATGCCTGCACCACCTGGGAGATGGCCGAGCGCACGGCGTGGTACTGGTGATAACCCGCGATCTTCTTGACCAGGGCGCCGTCCTCCTCGAACAGCACGAAGAAGCGCAGATAGTCGAGCAGCAGGGCGGGGTTGAGGATGCCGCGCACCAGGGTCTCCAGTTCACCGAATTGGCCATAGGGGTCGAGCGTCTCCCCATCCACCGTGCGCCACTGCATGAAGCGCTCCGCATTGGCCGACAGCGACCCCATGCGCGCCTCGCTGCCATCGGAGATGACCAGGATCTCGTTGTACTGGAACAGGTCCGGGATCTGCGCCTTGTAGGTCTGTAGTTGCTCGAACGCCTTCCAGATGTCGGCCTGCTCGTCGGCGGGGTTCTTGAGCTCCAGCACCACCAGCGGCAGGCCGTTGAGGAACAGAATGATGTCGGGGCGGCGGGTGTGCTGCGGCCCCTTGATGGAGAACTGGTTGAGGGCGAACCAATCGTTGGCGGCCGGATTGGCAAAATCGGCGAGCCGCACATAGTCGCCCACCGTCTCCCCGCCCCGCTGGTACTCGACCTTCACCCCGTTCACCAGCAGGCGATGGAACAGGCGGTTAGCCAGCAGCTGAGCCGGGGTGTCGAGATTGAGCACCTGACGCACCGCATCCTCGCGCGCCTGCGCAGGCACCTTGGGATTAAGCCGTTGCACCGCCTCGCGCAGCACATCTTCCAGCACCACCTGGCGAAAGTCGCTACGCCAGGGGCTATCCGAATCCGGGGCCACGTCGTAGCCGCAGACGGTGCGATAACCCACCTCGGCCAGCCACCCCATCACCTCTTGTTCCAGTTGGTCTTCGGTCATCCGCTATCGATCCTTCTCCAGTTGGTTGCCAGCGCTGGCTGGCTCGTGCACGTCCACAATCAGCTCATCGCCTCTGCACCCAGGTTGAATCGAAAACGGGGTTTGGCGGATGGGTATTACGCTATCGGTGGCATATCGAAATAGGCGCGACGGGCAGCCTTAAAGGCGGATTGCACCGCATCGGCAGTGACCTTGTGATACCCATCCAACCGCTCAAGCAGCAGACACAACAGCTGTTCATCGGGAAAGATGTACGGGCCGCCACGCACCGAGCGCGGCGTCTGGTTCAACTGCATGTCGAAGCCCGCCGCCTGCTCCTGGTTATCGGGCAGGCAACCCTGCTCACTAACGGCGAGGCGACACAGTTGCACCACGTCGGTGATATGGGCCTGCACGCTGCGATCAGATCCGGCCACAAAGTGAAAGGGGCTCAGTTGGGCGAGCAATGGGGGAAGAAGTTGTTCAGCCTGTTGGTCGTCCAGCAGCTCCAGATAGGTCAGAGCCCATATCAGATGATTCGCCAGCCGCTCATAGAAGCAGTGCAGCAGCGCCTCTCCCTCGCCTTTCTTAAACCCCCACAACACCATGGCGAAGCGGGTTTGCTGCTCCATGGCCACCCACACGCGCTGGCGTGAGATGGTGACCTGATGCAGATGCCAGTGCCAATGAGGAATGGCAGGCTCCGCCACGGCGGCGGGCAAGGGCGTCTGGGTAATCCAGCTCTCTTGCTTGCCTTTACGGGTGATGCTCAACCCATCGATCGCAGCCTGGGAGCAGTGAAATAACAACATAAGGATCCTTGTTCAGAGGCTGCCATACTCGCAGCGCCATCCACCTGTGTGGGCGCCGAACTGATTGGTGTAAAAATCGACGCAATATCGACACGTCCTCACCATCTGTCGATGGGATCGACACATTCAGAAAACATGTTTAAAAAACCAAAGAAATCGACACATAAAAGTCATCTGTCGATCCCATCACCCTATCCGTTATCGCGTCAGCTCAGCGAACAGCGCATCGTTGATGCGGCACTTCTCACGGCCACCCCGCTCTTCAGACAAACCACAAACGCAACGCATCAGCAATCACCTTGAATGACTGGCATTCCTCCAACTGTCTGGTGCTAGCGCGTTCACCGATACGCTCAAAATCACGCGGTGAAATGGTTCGCTTCAAATGATCACGCATCAGTTGCTCAAACAGCTCCTTAGGAGACTCCTGCTGCCAGCTTTCGACAGTTCTTCTGCTCTTGGTAGCAACATCCACAATCCAGGATTGAAGCTCAGCAACGGACAATCCGCTGTATGCCGCAAGTGCGGGCTTGCAATGCCATAGCCACTGCTCAAGTTCCGGCACCATGACGGAAATGGAGTGATTGCCGCTCCATGTGAAGGAGTCCAACTTGTGACCAATTTCAGCTTCCAGTTCCATTGCCGACTGCCTGCGTTCACGCCCCGAACCGTGAAAATCCCACAACATGAGCAGCTTCGAGTATTTACCTTTTTGCATACGTGCCAGTTCTGCACCGGTTTGCACCATCCCTGCGTCACGCTGCGGGTGCCGCATGATGTCGAAAGTGACGGCCCGGATTCCGAGAGCTTGATGCTTAACGAGTACGCTACGCAAAAAAGCCTCTGCATCAGCGTCGGCCACATAGATCAGCAGGTCTTTCATTCCAATACTCCTGCTGCAAACACAATCCCGATGTCTGGCGAGTCATCCCAATGCTCCAACATTGGATGCTTCATACCCGGAATAATGCTGGTGCCTCCCTCGCCATGACTGAAACACAGCAATGGCTCTACCCCACATTGCTGAACAACGAAGGGCGAATGTGTAGCCAGGATCATCTGTGCCCCAGGAATAGTTGATAGCGAGCGAAGAATGACTTCCAGCGCCTTCGGATGTACCCCGTTTTCCGGTTCTTCAACCATATACAGCGCCGACTCGTGCGGCAAAAAAGCCGGGATCGTCAACGCCATCATACGTAGGGTGCCATCACTCAAAACCCAGCTTGGTGCCTCCAGCCCGTTGTCATAACGCAATATCAGATATTCGGCGTTGTCTGCCTGCCGCCTCGCCCAACCAATTTGTTTTAGTTCTGGTAGGGCATAACGCAGATGCTCGGCCCAGCGTGCCACAGGTGTGTCCGGCTCCGCCCAGTAAGGCCCCAACCCGCCATTCACGCCGATCAAACGACCTACCAATCGTGCGAGATTGGTGCCATCGAGTTCCAGGTCAGCTGGCCGAGTTGCAGAACATGGCAGGCGCATTGCGGGGCTATTTAGTTGGATGTAGCGCACCCCCTGCATCAGGAAGCGCCGCACCGCATTGGCCGTTGGGTAACGTTCTTCGTCCGGCGGCGTCAGCCCTAATGTGAGTTTTTCCTGCCCAAAATTGAAGGAATCTTGATAACTACCTTTTTCACGGGAATAAAAGTCTGTGCCTTTCGAGGTCTTGCCCAATAAACGCTTTGGCTTGACCTTATCGCTGAAATTCAGTGATTCGCCTGCGGGCAACCATGCTTTCGAATACTGGCGCAGTAATTCCTCATCGACACGTATCCCCAGGTCCACATCTGCACGAATCGCCAGCCGATAGTTCAGTAGACTCTCTGCCAGAGCAGGGCGAATGGCCGACAGATCCAACCACAACTCGATCTCGATGCTGCCACCCTGACGCATCCATGTCAGATCGTTGAAATCAGAAGCATGGCGACTCGCCACCGCTGCAGCAGGCCCGTTCTCCAGACAGTCACGCACGAAATCAATAGCATCAAGGAAGGTTGTCTTCCCTACACCGTTTGGTCCAACCAGCACATGAAAAGCCGCCAACGGCAGATTCCGCAGCTCGCGGATCCCCTTGTAGTTCTTGATTGACAGGCCAACGATCATAAGCAGCCCTCCCGTTTCGGAAACTGACGATTAGACACAGACGCCGCCTTGTTGCGGTTAAATGGAACCAACATTGTTATTGCCCACCGGTTATCTGCTCAATGCCACATAACGTTCGAAACAACTGCTGGCCAAGATATACCCGAATTGTGCATCAGCGACTGCTGGCGTATTAATCGCCCAGTCGAGTAATTGGTCACCGGCCTTCTTCCAAGCCTCGGCATTGGATGATGCTGTCAGCGCCTCCAGCATATCCGCCAGATCGGGATCTTGTTGCCGAACCACCGCTAATACCAGGCTGGATATTTGATCGTTCAGTGAGATGTTTGGCATGGAGCCCCCTGTGATCGGTTCGATATTGGCATTATCAATGTGAGGAGCCAACGTTACTGACGGTAGCTTTGTCCAACGCTTTTAATAGCAACGACACCGTGCTCAACATATCCAGTGCCTCAGTCGCCGACATATCAAGCGATTTGGCCGTGTCATGAGCAGCAACATTACGAAATGCCGATACAACACCTCTGGATATTTGCTCCAAGCCACTCTGGTAGTTTTGCTTTGATTCGGTTGAAAGGTCATTAAATTTAATGTTCCCCTTCAATGACAATACCGACATTAACTTAGCACCATCCTCTTGACTACCTGACCTATCTTGCAACGCTTTGATATAGGCCTTGCACGCCTCATGAACAGCGTTGACATAGTGTCCATTTAAAAACAGGGACTTAGAATGGGTGATGATTTCAGTATGAAATTCACGCTCACTAAAGCGCAACTCCCATTGGTCCTGTTCGCTTTCGCCAGCAAATCTGCCGGATAAATCTGGCATATCTATGTTGTAATGCTCGGCTATCTGCTGAATGGCGGCTTCATTGCAACTTTTCAAAAAAGAGCCCAATCCAAATTGGGGGTAACGCTGAACTTGGGGAAGTGCCCGTTGGATAGCGAGGGACACTTCATTTCCAATTCCAATCAACGAATCAGCAACAGCAAAAAAGTCATCTCCATAGATGTCAACAAGTGTGTCAAACAGCTTTTTTTGCAACGCGTGTTGCTGTAATCCATTCATGGTTAGTTCCGTATTTCACAAGAGTGAGTGTCTGACAACCGTAGTTGGCCGGAGATCAGGCGGGGCAGCAGGGTGTCGCGCAGGGTGGCAAGGGTTTGGGCTTGATCATTGTTTTGTTGAATTCGTTCTTCTAGCTCGGAAGACAAACTTTCAAACGCTTTAGTTACTGATTGGCTTGGGATCATGATTTTGAACCCTTTCAAGTTATCAATAGTCACTTGTGGTTGTGCTGAACCAGTGACATATGCCGATAAGTCAGAAAGGGACATGAATCCTTTTAAGTAGCCAAACGGAATCCTGTCGTTTGACTCCAAAACCAGCGAATTATTTGTTACATATGACTTAGGCGCTGATTGATTGATCTTACCAGACGCAGCCCCACGGCAGGCGACAAGCACCTGCCGCTGCTCGTATAAATACTGGGAATAAAAACCAATTCGTCCGTTGCCCCCAAAAACAGGAAACCCTGACTCCAACAGCTTTGCCGTAGGCAGATTTTTTCCGTACGCAATTTTCAACACATCACCCAAATTACCACAGTCCCACCCCTTCGGCACTTGGCCCAGTTCGGACTCTTCGAAGCTGTCAGGGAACAGGGCGGCGACCTCGGGGGATAGACCGGCAGGTTCTTCGCCGCGCGCGCGGGCATGGACCGGGTCGAAGTCGACAAACCACGACTTGAACAGCGCCTGGGCGATAGCCTCCAGCGTGGCATTGGTCTCGCGCAGCAGGGCGATGCGGTCATTGATCGGCCGCAGTGATGCGGCGACGGACCTTTGGGCTGGAAGAGGCGGTGCACTGAAGCAGAGTTGACCAAACGCTGACTTGTTCAATATTGGTTGGGCCGAACCACCCGCAAGCCCGCGGATCTCGTCCTTGCGCAGGCTCAGGTTGTAATAGAGGAATTCAGGACAAAACTTAGTCTCATCCACAAGCACTGCATTTATCTGCTGGTTAGTAACGCATCGAGACGCCGCTAGAGCGGCCTTCCCCATGTCTGAGCCGATGCAAGTTACAAGCACGCTGCGTTCAGGAATGATGCTGCCTTTTACTGACTGAGCTCCAAGCTCTGAGATCTTGCGGTTGGTGTTCCTAATCCACATGCTACCAGTGAAATCAGGTGGCGTTACGAATGGTACTTCGCTCCCCTCATACTCCGGCATATTTCCCTTCGGTGTCTTGCCTGTGACAATGCGGCCAGCATCGGCAAGATGGTATGATTGCCACTCAGAACTCATACCCCAACCCTCCCTGTTTCTGGCGTTTGCAACACCACATAGCGGGCGGCGATCTCGCTGCGAAATGAGTCGGGAATGCCCGCCCAATCGACCAGTTGCACGATGATGGGCAGATTACTCTCGACAAAGGCGTCGCTTACCTCCCACAGATTTGACTGGCGGCGTGACAGCTCATCGGGCTGACGCACGACCAGATCGAGGTCGCTGGCGTCGTAATGATCGCCATTGACCCGCGAGCCATACGCCCAGACCTCGGCGTGTGGCAGGTGGGTGTGCAAAATCGCCAGCACTTGCGACAGGTATTTTTCAGGCAGCGCCAGCCCGGCTATTTCATGCGTCGCCATCGTGCGCCTCCGCTGCCTCTTTGCCCAGCTTGCGCTCCAGCGTATCGGCCAGCGTGGTGATGTCTTGCACAAAGGCGGGGATCAATACCAACGTTTCGGTGGCGAACTGCTCGCCATAATCGTGCGCAGTGTTGTTGCGGTTGTCGCGATAACGGAACCAGCGTTCGACCTCATCCAGCGTGAGCAGCCCGTGCACGGCGGCCAGACGCAGAATGTCTTTCACCGGCGTGGTTTCGAGTTTTTTACCGCCGTGGCCGAAGGCTTTCAGCGCTTTTTTCAGTAACTTGAAGGCGGTTTCCTGTGTCAGTTCGTAGCCTTTGACGATGGCGTTGCGAAACACTTCCTGATCGATGCTGCCCGCCTCGGCTTTGTCATAGAGCGCCAACGAAGACGACAAGGTCAGTATGCAGCGGCGCAGATGATCCACGTTCAAATACAACATTGTTTCGTTTCCTTATCGAGGCGTGCAGGGTTTGCACAACGGAGCGGTGGCAACTGCACTACTACCTGCTGCGCAGTTAAACACTCAGAACTCATATCCCAGCCCCTTCAACTTCTGGCGGATCAGCTGATCCAGCTCGGCGCCCTTGCTCATCTGCTCGCCCAGCTTCTCGGTGAGCCTCTGCATCTTGTCGGCGAAGGCTTCATCGTCTTCCTCCACCTCCTCGGCACCCACATAGCGGCCGGGGGTCAGCACATGGCCGTGCTCGGCGACTTCGCTAAGCGGTACGCTGCGGCAGAAGCCGGGCACGTCTTCATAGGGCTGTGTGGTCTCGCCGTCTGCCTTCCAGGCATGGAAGGTGTCGGCAATCTTGGCGATGGCGGCGACGTCCAGCTCGCACTGCACCCTGCTCACCATGGTGCCGAGCTTGCGGGCATCGATAAACAGCACCTCGCCGGGGCGGCGAGTCTTGTTCTTGGCGAGGAACCAGAGGCAGGCGGGGATCTGAGTGTTGAAGAACAGCTGGCCCGGCAGGGCCACCATGCACTCCACCACGTCTGCCTCCACCATGGCGCGGCGGATCTCCCCCTCGCCGCTCTGGCTCGAACTCATGGAGCCGTTGGCCAGCACGATACCGGCGCGGCCAGCGGGCTTGAGGTGGTAGAGCATGTGCTGCAACCAGGCGTAGTTGGCGTTGCCTGCGGGCGGGGTGCCATAGACCCAGCGTGGGTCGTTATCGAGGCTGCCGTGCCACCAGTCGCTGATGTTGAACGGCGGGTTGGCCAGCACGAAGTCGGCGCGAAGGTCCGGGTGCTGGTTGCGGGTGAAGGTGTCGCCGGGTTCCTTGCCGAGGTTGTAGTCCATGCCGCGAATGGCCAGGTTCATGGCCGCCAGCCGCCAGGTGGTGGGGTTGGACTCCTGGCCGTAAATGGAGACATCCCCCAGCTTGCCGCCGTGGGACTCGATAAACCGCTCGCTCTGCACGAACATGCCGCCCGAGCCGCAGCAGGGGTCGTACACCTGGCCGTGGTGCGGGGCGAGCACCGCCACCAGGGTCTGGACGATGCTGGCGGGGGTGTAGAACTGGCCGCCCTTCTTGCCCTCGGCGTTGGCGAACTCACCGAGGAAGTATTCATACACCTGACCCAGCACGTCGCGGGCCGCACCCGGTTCGCTGCCAAAGCCGATGGTGGAGACTAGGTCCACCAGCTCGCCGAGCTTGCCATCGGGCAGCTGGGCGCGGGCGAAGCGCTTGTCGAGGATGCCCTTGAGGCGCGGGTTCTCCTGCTCGATCAACACCAGCGCGTCGTCGATGCGCTTGCCGATGTCGGCCTGCTTGGCATTGGCCCGCAGCACTTCCCAGCGCGCCCCTTCCGGCACCCAGAACACGTTGACCTCGCGGTAATAGTCGCGCTCCTCCAGCTCCTCGGCCAAGAATTCGTCATCGGCGTCGTGCAGGTAGTAGTCGTCGCTCTCGTCGGTGAAGCGGCGCTCCAGCTCTTTGCGGCGCGCCTGGAAGGTGTCGGAGACGTACTTGATAAAGATGAGCCCCAGCACGATGTGCTTGTACTCGGCGGCGTCCATGTTGGTGCGCAGCTTGTCGGCGGAGGCCCAGAGGGTGCGCTTGATGGCGTCGATGCCGGTCTCGGCCGGAGCGGCCTCCTTGGCTTGCTTGGCTGGTTTGCTCTTGGCGGCGGGTTTGGACGTTGCGGGAGCCGTACCATCCGCACGCAGCACCGAGCCACCGCGACCCCTCCCCTTGCGCAGTTGCCCCGCCTCGATCAGCGCATCACGGGCCGCCATAAACTGCGCCTCGGTCAGCCCGGCGAACTGCGTCTTGAGCTGGTCCTGCAAGGCTTGGTTGCCGATGCTGCTGCCATCCTCGGGGACGGCCGCCAGCAGGGCGGTGGAAAGGGTCTGGGGGTCTAGCATGAACTACTCCGACAATGGCTGCACCCGATGGGCACAGACAACGAAACAGGTGGATGGGCGATGCATAGAAGAGCACCGAAACGGCAACGTTGTGGCCCATCGCTAACAGGGTATTGAGTCTATACAAATCAACCTGATAGTAACATGGAGTGAGTCACATCAGGGCATTACAGTAACAGGCTCGTACTGCGCACTACTCTGAACTGTTAGTGGGCATTTGTAATGACCCCAACAGTTAGTGCATGGTATCAACTGGCTACGCGGGCTGCATACAGATAGGTAAGTACCATGCAAGGAACCCAGATCCCCTTCGGTGAACGTGACGATGTTCTGCTGCGTGCCTTCGAGGTTGCAAATGGGCTCGCATGCAACTGTATCTGTCCTGGATGCCGGAAACCGTTGGTTGCCGCCAACGGGGGATTGAAGGTTATCCCTCACTTCCGGCATGCCCAAGCCGAAGATTGTTCCCGAGGCTATAAGGAAGGTGTGCGACGCGCAGCAGTCGCTCTGATTGCAACCCAACAACGCCTTACACTCCCGGCTTACTACCACCAGATCAACGCCACGACCCACTCCGGATCCACCTTGCGAAGCGATGTCACCTTCCCCTCAGAGGTCATCCTCGCCGACAACGTTGTACGGTTCGTGGATCTCGGGACGGTAAGGGCACATGCGGTGGTTACCAAGGCAGAGCGTCAACTGCTGGTATGGATAAAGGTATCATCTCGTACCCAACATGAACGGTACCAGCACCTTGCCAGCATTGGGGCCTCAGCGATAGAGATCGATCTCAGTCGACTGAGACTTGAGCTGATCAATGACCCAGCAACATTCGAGTATGCGGTCCTATCCAATCCCGACAACAGATCCTGGATCCGTTCTCTGCGAGGGGAGAGGTTAGGGGAACGAGCAGCAGAGAAGATGGCCGCTGAAGTTGCAACCGACAATGCCCGATGGGAGCAGGAAAGGGCTCGCCATCGGGCGCTGGAAGAGGCCCGACGAGCAGAACACGAGGCCAAGTTTGTAGCAGCCGCCAAAGCACTTTCGGCGCAAAGGAAGCTACAGTCGGCGGCTGTTGAGGCCCAACGTGCAATGAACCAAGATGCATGCCTGCAACGTTCAGAACTGATCGTGAGCCAGGTACTTCGTGCGGCCCGTGAGTGGGGAGGCAACGCTGTCGAATGCACCGCATGTTACCTACTTAGCCCACCAGACACACAATCCTGTCCCTACTGTGCAAGCAACGCCAGTTCGATGCCGCTATTCACGGTATCGGCTGAGTATGCGGCTACGATCCACCATCGAATGCGCAGTTCACCCAAACCGAATCGGTCTGTGCAAGCAGCGCCGATCCTGAGAACCCAGCCTGAGCTGCCTGATGATTAGTGTTAGCCACTTAGATACGTGAATAGACAGTTCCATGGCTGTGTATAGCCAATCCAACCAGGTAGAATCGCGAACCGTCATCTGTTACCACGGACAGACTCCTTCAGCGTTGTTCCGTATTGCCGCATCCCATCCATGAACTCCAAATCCACTAATTTCAATGAATTCAACTTCAGTAATGATTCGACAAATTGACTGTTTGATAATCGATACTTTTTGGTTTTTCTGCGGCCTTTAGTATCGACGTACGACTCCGCACGGTGCCACATAAACTTACAAATATAAGCAATTTGCGCCAACGGGTCTTCGAGTTTCTGAACCACAACAGGGCTGTGTTTTCGAATGTTAACGTTGCTTGGCACATCTTGTTTCTGAAACAAGCTCCGCAACCTCATCCACTCTGGAGAATAGGCGTCTTTACATCTGACAAGGAGGTGGAAGTGGGGCATCCAATGGCGATATGCTGTTTGATAGTCGACTTCAAAATAGCCTATAAAAACATCTTTCACACCTGCACGCTCTAATTGTTTACTAAGTCGGCCTTTCAAACGCTTGATATTGAGGTGTTCTAACTCACGAACCATTTCATCAAAATAGATGAAGGTTGCAATGTTCCACTCAGTGTAATCCTCACTAAAACGTACTAGTTGGCTTATCTTCCTTAGTCGTAATCGTCTTACGCATTCATGGCATGCCAAACTATAACAAGGTTCCTCTTCATCACAATCTAATAGCTTTTCAGCAAGCTGCCTCGCTTTATAGTTACTCGATCTAGAAAGCTTGCCTATTCGCACGCTATTCTCTCTTAAGCATGCTTCGAGAGTTTCAAAATTTGGCAGCAATGATTCAACGTCTATAAGATCGCTTATCTTTGCATTCATGAACTTGTTCATTATGAATACCTAATGATTCGTGGTGTACGTTCTCAAGGCCATAGACTACCCATGTGCCAGCACAGCTACATGTTCTAACCTCATTGAGTAGAAACAAGCGATCTGTTGTGAAACAGTGAACTTAACTAGAGGGCGTCGGTAATGGTTGAGGGTGTGAAGAGGACAATCAAGCGCAACACTCTATGTTGCATGTTCATTCACTAACAGGATTCAAGACTCACTCTGGTTTGGTATATTGCAGGGCATTCATCCAGCCTTGTATATCAGAAGAACGCCACATCACTCGACGACAACCCTTCTGTTGAACTGAACTTGGAAAGTCACCCTTCTTTATCAGACGATAGATCGTTGCGCGAGAGATGGTGCAACATTCGATAACTTCGGCCAGGTTCAGCAAACGCGTTTCATGTTTCATAAATGACTCCTCGTAATGGTCGAAGGTCATTTACAGATTTCGAAAACAGGGGCGACGCAGCGCATTCTCTGCTCCTCAATGTCGCATGCAGAACGTACAGAAACCCGGTGAAAGCTCCACCACCATGCAGTCCTATGCCCCAGTTAGGTGTTAGGCGCTCATCTTGGGACAGACTTCAGCTTAAGGGCCACTCTCATGGTTGCCGCATCCAGAGAGACGTTGTGATAGAGACAAGGAGCGAGCCGGGATACATTCCCATGGCAGGTGACTCGATAGATGGTTGAAACTGTTGAGTGTGTGGTTCATTGGCATGGCTAACCACTGCCTCAGGAGCACTCAGCGCTAGGGAAAGAGAAGAGAGAAGAGAGCTAGAACTGGCCACTCAATGCAGAGTGTCTCTCACGTTACAACGTTGTACGTTGCTGCAACGTACAACGTCGATAACAAACAATCAACGTAAGCATTTGAAATGTAAGATAATAATTAACATTGCAAACGGTGATGATAATCTGCAATCTTCAACAGTGGCAGGAAGGCAAATGGTCTGGTTGACCGAAGTCTGGTAACTATCTCTCCTTGATTGTGCTCTGAGCTCTCGGGTCTGTCCGATAGATCAGATGGACAAACCTAAGCAGAAAGTCAGCTGGTAGTGGCTGTGCAACCAAGATCTAGTTCAGGCGTAGTCTCGAATCCACTGGACGACGCCATCACCTAAATGCATTGCACAACCTATCATGGTCGACATGAATGGTTCGGCTTTCATCGCAACAGTGCTGCTGAGCGCGGCTTGACGCTCAGGTTGTCAAGTGCCGCCGCGCACCTCGGAACAAGTCCCCACACAGGATGGAGGGCCTATGTAAGCCATCAACACAGTTACAGCTGTATCAACAAGTCTGTGTGGTGAACACCAGTTATCAGTAGATGAGAGCAACCTGCGGCTTGATATCAGATCCCATTCACTACGATGTAGTCACTAACGTATCCAGATGGTCTGCCCAGCGCTGTAACCACTCTCGGCTTTGCTCGGTGTATCTATGAAGATCATATGTACCGATCAAACCTTTCTTGGTATGTCCGAGAATGGCTTCTGCAACTTCAGAAGGACATTGCAGACGAGACAGTCCTGTTCTAACAGTTCGACGGAGATCGTGGGGAGTCCATCGAGGGATATCTAACATCAAGTCTGCTTCCCTCATTGCCCAAGCACTTTCCGTTAACTGCTTCTGTTTAATTGGCTTTCCTGTCCTCTGGGATGGGAACAAGTAAACCTCATTTCCTATCTTATTTGTTCTGAGAAAATTGATGCATTGACGTGGAAGCTGAATCTCTCTTGCGACACCAGTCTTTGACTCTCTGATATGGAATACTCCATCATCAATATCAATGTTTCGCCAAGCAGCTTCACATATTTCACCAGTTCGGCACCCAGTCCACAGCGTCATTCTAAATATGTTCTTTTGCACTTCAGTGAATTTTGAGCTAGGCAACCAAGCCAGAAACAGCTTAAGTTCATCGTCATTCAAAAAACGACTACCCTTTTTTGATGTCAGCTTTACCTTAGTTCGAACCAAACTCACTTTTGCTTGAAGCGCAGGGTTGATAAATTGATCGTCAAACTTTCCCATCCCCATTGAATAATCGTAAGCGGCTAGAATTTCGCGCAATACATTTCCAGCCTGAACATTAGCGCCTCGACTCACGATGGACATAACAAGATCAATAATATCTTGTCTACTCACATCACGAGCCAATCGCTCACCAAGCATTGGAACAGCATCGCCATACAGAGTGCGCCTAGCCTCATCCTGGCCCTTCTTTTTTCTTGCTCCGCTCTTTATAGCGCCATTAGGCAACACTTGATCTTCTATATGATTCTGTAGGTAAAGCTCGATCATCGCTTGAAGGGTGAACTTTCCTAGTGCGCTTTCATTCTTGATTTGCTGTTTAAGCTCAAATGCGGCCGCTCTCGCTTCTGTAGCCGGACATCGACCTTGTTGCCTGATGAGCTTGAGCTCCCGTAGTTTTATACGGGCCTGCTCTAAGGATACGGCTGGAAATACGCCAAGTGAGATCTGAATTAATTTATTTGTTACTGGACTCGTATAGCGATAAAAAAATGTCTTTTTACCCGTCTTCCCGCAAGTAACACGAAGCCCTCTGTTGACCCCATTGTCAGCCTTATCGCTATCTGATGGCTTCATGACTTCAATTGCTCTAAAGGACAGTGCTTTGTTACCCTTATCCGCTGGCATACCGGCCTCCTATGGCTGATGCATACGAGATCCTAACTTGACCGCATGCATAGGGCTCAATGTCTGTGTAGGCTACAAAACAAAAACCTACATTTCAACCTACACTTTCGCCTGCGATTGGGTGAGATCTAGTGAGACTCTCAGAGCAAACAAGATACCATACAATCAACGTAAAACATTGTTAGATTGGCACTTATATCGAGATAACTGCATGTCAGCACCAGAGAATCTTACCAATCACACACCAATGATGCAGCAGTATCTGACCCTCAAGGCCGAGAACCCGGAGATCCTGCTGTTTTATCGCATGGGTGACTTCTACGAGCTCTTCTACGACGACGCCCGCAAGGCCTCCCAGCTGCTCGACATCTCCCTGACCAAGCGCGGCCAGTCGGCCGGCAGCCCCATCCCGATGGCCGGGGTGCCCTATCACGCCATCGAGGGGTATCTCGCCAAGCTGGTACAGCTCGGCGAATCGGCCGCCATCTGCGAGCAGGTGGGGGATCCCGCCACCAGCAAGGGGCCGGTGGAGCGCAAGGTCATTCGCATCATCACCCCGGGTACCGTCTCCGACGAGGCGCTGCTCAGCGAGCGGCAGGACAACCTGATCGCCGCCGTCTACCACGATGGCCGCCGCTTCGGTTACGGCACCATGGACATCGGCTCCGGCCGCTTCTTCATCAACCAGTTCGAGAAAGAAGAGACCCTGCTCGCCGAGTTGCAACGCACCAATCCGGCGGAGCTGCTCTACCCCGAATCGTTCGCCTTCCTGCACCATATCGAGGGTCGCCGCGGTCTGCGCCGCCGCCCGGAGTGGGAGTTCGAGCTCGGCACCGCCCGCAAGCTCTTGTGCCAGCAGTTCGGCACCCAGGATCTGGTGGGCTTTGGGGTCGAGCAGAGCGAGACCGCCCTGTGCGCCGCCGGCTGCCTGATGCAGTACGTGAAAGACACCCAGCGCACCGCCCTGCCCCACATTCGCAGCGTGCGCCTGGAGCAGCCCGATCATGCGGTCATCATGGATGCCGCCACCCGCCGCAATCTGGAGCTGACCCAGAATCTGGCCGGCGGTCACGACAACACCCTCTCCGCCGTGCTCGATTGCACCGCCACGCCGATGGGCAGCCGCCTGCTCAAGCGCTGGATCCACCAGCCGATCCGCGATCGGGTGATCCTCAAAGGTCGCCAGAGCACCATCAAGGAGCTCATCGAGCAGAACCTCTATGACGAGCTGGGCGGTTTGCTGCGCCAGGTCGGCGATGTGGAGCGGGTGCTGGCGCGCCTCGCCCTGCGCTCGGCCCGCCCGCGCGATCTGACCCGGCTGCGGCAGGCTTTTGCTCAGCTGCCCGAGTTGCAGCGTCTGCTGGCGGAGAGCGAGCACGAGGCGGTGCAGCAGCTGCGCGAGCGGGCGAGCACCTTCCCCGAACTGTTCGACCTGCTGGAGCGTGCCGTGATGGAGGTGCCACCGGTGCTCATCCGCGATGGCGGCGTCATCCGTGAAGGGTTCAATCAGGAGCTGGACGAGCTGCGGGATCTGGCCAATGGCGCCACCGCCAGCCTGGCCCGCATCGAGGAGCGGGAGAAGGCGCTCACCGGCATCAACACCCTCAAGGTGGGCTACAACAAGGTGCACGGCTTCTACATCGAGGTGAGCCGCGCTAACAGCCACCTGGTGCCGGCCCACTACATCCGCCGCCAGACGCTGAAAAACAACGAGCGCTACATCATCGATGAGCTGAAGAAGTACGAGGACAAAGTGCTCACCGCCCAGGCCCAGGCGCTGGCGCTGGAAAAACGTCTCTACGAAGAGCTGCTCGACGCCCTGCTGCCGCACCTCGGCGATCTGCAGGAGTCTGCTGCCGCACTGGCGGAGCTGGACGTGCTGGCCAACCTGGCCGAGCGGGCAGAGACCCTCGACTATCGCTGCCCCACCCTCATCGACGAGGATCAGATCATCATCGAGGCGGGCCGCCATCCCGTGGTGGAGCAGGTGATGACCGACCCCTTTATCGCCAACCCGATACAGCTGGAGCGGGAGCGGCGGATGTTGATAATCACCGGCCCCAACATGGGCGGTAAATCCACCTACATGCGCCAGACTGCGCTCATCGTTCTGCTGGCCCATATCGGCGCATTCGTGCCCGCCGACAGCGCCCGCATCGGCCCCATCGACCGCATCTTCACCCGCATCGGGGCGTCGGATGATCTCGCCTCCGGCCGCTCCACCTTTATGGTGGAGATGACCGAAACCGCCAATATCCTCAACAACGCCACCGCCCGCAGTCTGGTGCTGATGGACGAAATTGGCCGCGGCACCAGCACCTACGACGGCCTCTCGCTGGCCTGGGCCTGCGCCGAGCAGCTGGCAAGCAAGATTGGCGCCTACACCCTGTTCGCCACTCACTACTTCGAGCTGACCCGCCTGCCCGAGCTGATGAGCGGGCTGGCCAACGTCCACCTGGATGCGGTGGAGCACGGCGACACCATCGCCTTTATGCACGCGGTGCAGGAAGGTGCGGCCAGCCGATCCTACGGCCTGCAGGTAGCGGCGCTGGCCGGGGTGCCGAAATCGGTGATCCACCAGGCCCGCCACAAACTGCACGAGCTGGAGAGTGCCACTCCGGTGGTCGCCGGCGAAAGTCGTCCGGCTCCGGTAACTCTCGCCCCGCAACCCCATCCTGTGGTGGAGGAGCTGGCAGCAGTTCGCCCGGACGAGCTGACCCCGCGACAGGCCCTTGACCTGCTCTATCGACTCAAGCAGATGCTGTAGCTACCGACCGCCGAACAGGCATGAAAAAGGGGAACCGCGAGGTTCCCCTTTCGTTTGACCGAACCTGTCATCAGCCCGGACCGATGCGATCCATCAGGCTCAGATTGACCGACCCCGGATGGCGCTTGAGCTTCTGCCTGTATTCGAACTGGTGCTGGCTCTCCTGTTTGAGCCCCTGCATCAGGGAGTAGCACATGGCCAGCATGATGACCGAGAAGGGCAGCGCGGCGATGATGCTGGCGGCCTGCAGGGCGGCAAGCCCGCCGGAGACCAGCAGAATGGCCGCGACCAGCCCCTGCCCCAGCCCCCAGATGGCGCGGTGCAGCACCGGGGGATCCTGATCGCCGATGGAGAGCAGCGTCGTAATCACGAGCGTGCCCGAATCGCTGGAGGTGATGAAGTAGGTGCAGATAAGCAGGGTCAGCACCCCCTTGGCAATCCAGCCGAAGGTATCCCAGTGCAGCAGTTCCACCGTCTTGTAGAGCGCCATGGTGACATCCTGATTGACCGCTTCCACTACGCCGCCGCCACCGAACAGCTCCAGGTTCATGGCAGTCCCGCCGAACACGGTGAGCCAGAGCATGCCGAGCAGGGAGGGCACCAGCAGGACACCGAGCACGAATTCACGAATCGTGCGGCCCTTGGAGATGCGGGCGATGAACATGCCGACAAAGGGTGCCCACGCGATCCACCAGCCCCAGTAAAATGCGGTCCAGCTGGACTGCCAGGCCGAGGTACCGTTGGCTTCGGTATTGGTCCAGAAGCTCAGCTTGACGATGTTCTGCAGGTAATCACCGATGTTCTGCACATAGGCGTTGAGGATATAGGTGGTTGGCCCCAGCACCAGGAAGAGGCCCAGCACGAACACGCTCAACCAGATATTGAGTTCGGAGAGGATCTTCACCCCGCGCCCGACGCCGGAGATGGCCGACAGGGTGGCAATCAGGCTGATGCCACCGATGAGCCAGAGCTGGTTCGCTTGTGACACGCCCATGCCGAACATCTGATTGAGGCCGGTGTTCATCTGGGAAACTCCCAGCCCAAGGGAGGTCGCCACCCCGAACACGGTACCGAACACCGCCAGCACGTCGGCGGCATGGCCCCAGAAGCCGTAGATGCGATCGCCAAGAATGGGGTAGAGCACGGAGCGGATGGCCAGCGGCAACTTGCGCCGGTAGCTGAAGAAGGCCAGCGACAGGCCGACGATCACATAGATGGCCCAGGGGTGCAGACCCCAGTGGAAGAAGGTGAGGCGCATGGCGATCTGGGCCGCTTCCGGCGTCATACCTTCGGTGATGAAGGGGTTGCCCTGCAGGTGATACATGGGCTCGGCGATACTCCAGAACACCAGGCCTATGCCCATGCCTGCGCTGAACAGCATGGAGAACCAGGCAAAGTAGCCAAACTCCGGTACCTGGTCGTCGTCGCCCAGCCGGATGCTGCCAAAGCGGCTGAACATCAGGTAGACGGCGAAGAACAGGAACAGGGCGACCACCAGGATGTAATACCACTTGAAGCCAGCAATGATGGTGTCCTTGGCCCCGGTAAACCAGGTGCCTGCGGTATCCGGATCAAAGACGCCGAACAGCAGGAAGAGGGTCACGACGGTGAGGGCCGTCATGGCCATGGTGGGATTGAGGCCTTTCAAAAGCCCTTTGGTTGCTCGCATCGGGCCTCCTTAGTCGTTGTTGAAAAAGTCTTCACCCACGTGATCGCCGGCACCGCCGATGGCGCGATAGGCCAGACGACCAGCCACCTGCTCACGGTGATCCACCAGGGTCACCGACGGCTGGCCGTTCACTGCGTGGCGTTTGCCGAGGAAGATAGCCATGGGCACCCCCAGATTGGAGACACCGCTGGTGATCCAGAGGCGGTTGAAGTCATAGGAGCCACCGATGAACTCCAGCTGTGCCAGCCCATTGTCCAGACCCGCCAGATAAAAGTTCATGGCACTCTCGTCGGGGAAGAGGTGAACCAGCACATAGGCATAGCGCAGCTCATTGACCAACTCCTTTAGACTGAAAGAACCTGTGTTACTGCAAGAGAGCGGCAGCTCGCCATCGTAGTGGTGTACCTTGAGGTTGTTGGGGTCCTCGTCATAAGCAGGTTGATAACGCACAAATGCCGCGGTATCAGGCAGTTCATAGCGAACTCTGACCACGCGCAGATCGGCAACCAGGGACTTGATATCCAGGTCGTCATGCATGATTTCACTCCTCAAATATCGGGTTGGAATGGGGCAATTGTCCGATAACCTAACACAATATTCATTAGAGCTAAAACCATTACATCAAAAACCATATTGACCTTGTTATGGATTAGGCGGAGAATTTCGCGCCTCTCCACAGCCCTGCGATGACCCAGACCCCATGGAAAAACATGATGAAGTGCTGATCGCCCTGCGCCAGATCATCCGTGCCATCGACATGCACTCCAAGCGCTTGATCAAGGAGGCCGGCCTGACCTCGCCCCAGCTCCTGCTGCTCAAGGGGATCGACGAGCTTGGCCAGATCTCCATGCGCCAGCTGGCGGATCACACCAACATGAGCCAGGCCACCGCGACCACCATCATGGACCGGCTGGAGAGCCGCCAGCTGGTGCAGCGCATTCGCAGCGAAACCGACAAACGCAAGGTGCATGCGACGCTCACTGACGCGGGACGCGCCCTGCTTGCCCAGGCTCCGACCCCCTTGCAGGAGAGTTTCATTCAACGCTTTCAGGCACTGGAGAACTGGGAGCAGGGGTTGTTGCTCTCATCCCTGCAACGCATCTCCGCCATGATGAATGCCGACGGCATCGATGCCGCCCCCGTGCTGAGTGTCAGCCCCCTGACCGAAGAGCGGGCCTGAAATCCTGAAGTCCGTTTACATGTTTTCAGTTAACTTCTGGCACTCAGAACCCGATGTACCGCATCGGGGATTCTGCATTGCGAGGCCTAATGCGATCATTCTGGGTTATAACTACCCACCACCTTATGCACCATCTTCCTCGTCTACACCAGGTCCTACGGGCTTTGCTACAGCAACTCTCCTTTCAGTATCCCGTTCACCCGCTCTGCCAGCGCATTCTGATAACAGTCATACCCATCAGTCATCGAGTACTGTACTCCGTACCGTTCATACAGCGTCTGATTCAAGCCTGAGCAATACTGCACCCTGCCGTCCGAGTGATGGATAAACTCCCCGCTGCCACGCCGTTGCTTCAGTGCTCTGCGCCATCACAACCAACTCAGCATGCATCCGTCATTCCGCACCTGATTTTGCTATTTTCAGTGCTTGACGGCGATCGGCCGTTCTGATCTATTACTCTCTTTTGCAGGTAGATCATCATGGCCGCACCCGCTATCTCGATCCGTAACCTCGATCACCTTGGTTTGGTCGCCG
>NZ_JAGKRH010000306.1:0-950 GCF_017939245.1 Aeromonas sp. PrichA-15
GGCATTCCATCACACGACACATTCAACCGCATTTTTGCCACTCTGCCTCCCGCCAGTCTGAAATCCATTTTTCAAGCGTGGATCGGCGACATCATGGGCGATGATAAGCTGGTTGGCCAACTAGCGGTTGATGGTAAAGCTCTTCGTGCTACCGCTAAAGGGCGAGGTGCCAACGCTGTTCATATGGTCAATGTCTGGTCAACTGAGCTGGGGATGTGTGTTGGCCAGCAAAAAGTCGCTGACAAATCTAACGAGATCACGGCAATACCTGAGCTACTCCAACTTCTTGAATTAAAAGGGTGTTTAGTCAGTATTGATGCGATGGGTACACAGGTAAAAATCGCCGACACCATCCTCAAAAAGTCGGGTGATTACCTGCTTGCAGTGAAAGACAACCAACCTAGCCTCAATACTGAAGTAAAAGAACAGTTCCAAGCGTATTGGGATAAGAATGAAACCGATGTTTCGGGGCACGGCTTTACTGAACAATTTGACTCAGAACATGGGCGAAAAGAGCATCGACGTTGTTGGGTTCTGATGGTTGATGAAAGCATGCCAGTTTGCCAGCAGTGGAAAGCGAAGACGATCATAGCCGTGCAGGCTGAGCGAATTGAAAATGGCAAAGGCTATGATTTCGTGAGATTTTATATAAGTAGCCGAGCGTTGGATGCCACCTCAGCGCTGAAGGCAACCCGAGCGCACTGGTCGGTAGAAAATCTGCTGCACTGGACTTTAGATATTGCGTTCGGAGAGGATCAACTTCAGGCCAGAGCGGGCTTCGCTGGGGAAAACTTAGCGGTCATCAGGCAGTGGATACTGAACATGCTGAAGCAAAACAAATCACGTAATCTAAGCATGGCCAACAAGCGCAGGCTCTGCTGTCTGAATGAACAATATTTGTTCGAATGTATGGGGTTGTTCAAAGTATAAACACTGATGCGTCAGCCCTG
>NZ_JAGKRH010000039.1:0-1023 GCF_017939245.1 Aeromonas sp. PrichA-15
TGCGCTTTGGTGGCATCCATGAATATCGACTGGGAGAAGCTCCGCCACAAGTAACGGAGCTAACAGGAGACCAGCAGATCATTTTGGAGGTATTGGGTGAGCGCTATCGGCAAATTTATTCCTAAATCAGGTGCGGAATGTCGGTTAAATCTATCCGGCGTCTTGATGGAGAATGTTCTCCGCGCCACGATGAGAATCGCGCCTGACTGTCCTAAAAAGACCCTCGGCCTAGAAAGCCTATTCTTTTGCCAGGTTATCAGTCAGGCCGGTATGCCGTTCACGTCATCCAATATCACAGTCGCAAAACCAGGTGGGTGTGTCAGTACAAAAGTAAATAGGGGCGCGTCAGGTTGGCATTGCCCGAAATTCGGTATGCCGTGCCGCCAGCGCCCAAGCCGTGCGGGCCAACTTGTTGGCTAGTGCACAAGCCACAACATTCGAATGTCGCCGAGTCAACATAGACCTGACCCAATCAGCCAATCGTCCCGTTTGCCGCTCTAAATAGCTGTTCCGAATAGTAGATCACCGGAGGAAGGGAACTCAGTCCAGTTTGTGCGATCTGATTAGTCGCTAAACAAAACAAGCCACACCCAAAGGACTGAGTTGATGCCTATCCTACCACCTCTGCCACGACCACAACGGCGCCGCATTCACAAAATCATCCATGCCACCCGTGATAAAGGACATGCTCGTCGCTTGATGGCCATCTTGCTGTTACATGAAGGACGCACGATCACCGATGTTCATCACCTTACCGGCGCTGCGCGCTCGACCATCGGTCGTTGGCTTCGGTGGTATCGAGATGAAGGCATAGATGCGCTAGAAGCCTTACCGGCTGGCCGTGCCCCAGTCTTACCTATCGCCAAGATTGTCACCTTACTGGTGCTGCTCATGCAGTTTTCTCCGCAAGATTTTGGTTATCAGCGCAGCCGTTGGTGTACTGAACTATTGGCTATAAAAATCAATCGGTTAACAGGGCTCAATGTGGCAGCCTCCACGCTCCGCCGATGGTTACCTCGTATG
>NZ_JAGKRH010000307.1:0-21791 GCF_017939245.1 Aeromonas sp. PrichA-15
CTGCGTGTGGTTATGAGGCGAACGCCGATGTGAACGGCGCTCGCAATATTTTAGCGGCGGGACACGCCGTTTTAGCCTGTGGAGGCGTGGTGCAATCAGGCCGCCCGATGAAGCAGGAACCCGGTACTGCGCGAGCAGCTATCACCAAGTAATGGGAATCCCCCTCCTGTGACGCGAAGCGCTAAGGTGGGGGAGGATGTCAAGAATTGGGCATTCGAATAATAACCATACGGCCTTGCGGTTGTCTAAAGGCACCTAACATCAGATAATACGGCCGCCTTCATACCGGATAACCCATCTTCAATGACTGAGTACCTGCTTTTACTGGTCGGCACCGTGCTGATCAACAACTTCGTGCTGGTGAAGTTCCTCGGCCTTTGCCCCTTCATGGGTGTCTCCGGCAAGCTGGAAACCGCCATCGGCATGGGTCTGGCCACCACCTTCGTCATGACGCTGGCCAGCGCCTGCTCCTATCTGATGGAGCACTATATCCTGATCCCGCTGGAGATCGCCTACCTGCGCACCCTGGGCTTCATTCTGGTGATCGCCGTGGTGGTCCAGTTCACCGAGATGGTGATCCGCAAGAGCAGCCCGACCCTCTATCGCCTGCTCGGCATCTTCCTGCCGCTCATCACCACCAACTGTGCCGTGCTCGGCGTGGCGCTGCTCAGCATCAACGAGCGCCACAACTTCATCCAGAGCATCATCTACGGCTTCGGGGCTGCCGTCGGCTTCTCCCTGGTGCTGATCCTTTTTGCCGCCATGCGTGAGCGGCTGGTGGCCGCCGACGTGCCGGCACCGTTTCGTGGCGTCTCCATCGCCATGGTCACCGCTGGCCTGATGTCGCTGGCCTTCATGGGCTTTACCGGCCTCATCAAGATATAACGCTATGATTCACATACTCTTTGCCATTCTGGTGCTGGCCCTGCTTGCCCTGGCCTTCGGCATCATTCTCGGCTTTGCCGCCGTCAAGTTTCATGTGCAGGCCGATCCCATCGTCGATCAGCTCGATGCTCTGTTGCCCCAGACCCAGTGCGGCCAGTGCGGTTACCCGGGCTGCAAACCCTACGCCGACGCCCTGGCCAATGGCGACAAGATCAACAAGTGCGTGCCCGGTGGCGACGCCACCATGCGCAAGATTGCCGACCTGATGGGGGTCGAGCCCCAGTCTCTGGACGGCGGTGAAGACGCGGCAATCCCCGTCAAGAAGGTGGCCTTCATTCACGAAGACATGTGCATCGGTTGCACCAAGTGTATCCAGGCCTGTCCGGTCGACGCCATCCTGGGTGCCACCAAGGCGATGCATACCGTCATCGCGGCCGAGTGCACCGGGTGCGACCTCTGCGTCGACCCCTGCCCGACCGACTGTATTGAAATGATCCCGGTGCCGACCACGGTCGACAACTGGAAATGGGATCTGGCCAAGATCGCCATTCCGGTCAAGATAGTGGAATAAACAGCGGAGTAACCATGCAGCATCTGCTCGAACGCATCAAAGCCGGCACTCTGTGGGATTTTCACGGCGGCATCCATCCCCCCGAGAACAAGCACCAGTCCAGCCTGACCCCCGTCGTTGACGCGGGCCTTCCCCCACAGCTCATCATTCCGGTGCGCCAGCACGCGGGTCCGGCCGGCGAACTGCTGGTGCGGGTGGGGGACAAGGTCAAGAAAGGGCAACCCCTCACCCGTTTTGACAAGGGACGCATCGTGCCGGTGCACGCTTCCACCTCGGGCACCATCACCGCCATCGAGCAGCACACGGTGGCGCACCCCTCCGGTCTTGACGATCTCTGCATCCTCCTCACCCCGGACGGAGACGATGCCTGGGGCGAGCGCACACCCCAGCCTGACTACTGGAACCTGGAGCGGGGGGCGTTGCTCGAACGCATCCAGCAGGCCGGCATCGCCGGTCTCGGCGGCGCCGTCTTCCCGACCCACAGCAAGCTCGACGGCCGTGGCCAGCTCACCGAGATCCTCATCGTCAACGGGCTGGAGTGCGAACCCTACATCACCACAGATGACCGTCTGATGCAGGAATACGCCGACGAGATCATGGACGGCATCCGGGTACTCAAGCACCTGCTCAAGCCCAAGCTCACCCTGATCGGGGTGGAAGACAACAAACCGGCGGCCATCGAGGCCCTGACCCGCCATGCCAGCGACGCCGACGTGCTGGTCAAGTCGGTACCGACCAAGTACCCCTCCGGCGGCGCCAAACAGACCATAGAGCTGCTCACCGGACGCCAGGTGCCCAAGGGAGGCAGGGCGGTCGACATGGGCATCATGGTGCTCAACGTCGCCACCGTCTTTGCCATCAAGCGCGCCATCATCGATGGGGAGCCGCTCATCGAGCGCATCGTCACCCTCACCGGCGACGCCTTCAAGAAACCCGGCAATGCCTGGGTGCGTCTGGGCACGCCGGTACGCTGGCTGCTCCAGCGTTTCGAGCTGCAACCGGAGGCGGATCAGCGGGTCATCATGGGGGGCCCCATGATGGGCTTCACCCTGCCCCACGCCATGGTCCCCGTGGTCAAGGCCACCAACTGCCTGCTCTCCCCCACCCGCGCCGAGCTGCCGCCCCCCGGCCCGGAACAGGCCTGCATCCGTTGCAGTGCCTGCGCCGATGCCTGCCCCGCCACCCTGCTGCCCCAGGAGCTTTACTGGTACAGCCGGGTCAAGGAGTACGACAAGGCCGAGAAGCTCAACCTCTTTGACTGTATCGAGTGCGGCGCCTGTGCCTGGGTCTGCCCGAGCGAAATCCCCCTGGTGCAGTACTACAAGATCGCCAAGGATGACATCCGCGAGGCCCGTGCCGAGGCCGAGAAGGCCGAACGTGCCAAGCAGCGCTTCGAGGCCAAGCAGGCTCGCTTCGAGCGTGAGAAGGCGGCCCGCGAAGCCCGCCACGCCGAGGCCGCAGCCCAGCGTCGCCAGGCCATGACGACGGCCGGGGGCGAAGATCCGGTCGCCGCCGCCCTGGCCCGTATCAAAGCCAAACAGGAGACGGCCCAGGTGGCCGTGAGTGAACCCGCACCGGACAACGAGGCCATGATTGCCGCCCGTGAGGCGCGCAAGCAGGAGGCCATCGCCCGTCGTGCCGCCAAGGCCGCCAATGGCGAGGGCAATGAACTGACTGACACCCCGGCACCTGGGGAGCAACCTCCCAAGGCAGAGCTGGATCCCAAGAAGGCCGCCATCGCCGCTGCCCTGGCACGGGCCAAGGCCAAGAAGGCTGCCCAGGCGCAAGGTGATGGGCCGGTGGTCGCGGATAAAACATCCGTGAACACAAGCGATAACGCCGTTGAGGCCCCGGCCGCCGCATCCGAGCCCGCCGCCGAGGTGGACCCCAAGAAGGCGGCCATTGCCGCCGCCATCGCCCGGGCCAAGGCCAAGAAGGCTGCTCAGGCGCAAGGGGATGGGCCGGTAGTCGCGGGGGAGGCATCCGTGAACACAACCGATAACGCCGTTGAGGCCCCGACCGCCGCATCCGAACCCGCCGCAGAGGTGGACCCCAAGAAGGCGGCCATTGCCGCCGCCATCGCCCGGGCCAAGGCCAAGAAAGCCGCCCTGGCGCAAGGGGACGCACCGCCGGACGCGGATAAGACATCCGTGAACACAACCGATAACGCCATTGAGGCCCCGGCCGCCGCATCCGAGCCCGCCGCAGAGGTGGCCCCCAAGAAGGCGGCCATTGCCGCCGCCATCGCCCGGGCCAAGGCCAAGAAAGCCGCCCAGGCGCAAGGTGACGGGCCTGTGGTCGCGGGTGAGACATCCGTGAACACAACCGATAACGCCGTTGAGGCCCCTGCTGCCGCATCCGAACCCGCCGCCGAGGTGGACCCCAAGAAGGCGGCCATCGCCGCCGCCATCGCCCGGGCCAAGGCCAAGAAAGCCGCCCAGGCGCAAGGTAACGCACCGCTGGACGCAGGTGGCATCTCCGCAAACACAAGCGATACCGCCACCGCCGAGGCCCCTGCCGCCGCATCCGGACCCGCCGCCGAGGTGGACCCCAAGAAAGCGGCCATCGCCGCCGCCATCGCCCGGGCCAAAGCCAAGAAGCTGGCGGCCGAGGCTGCCTCCTCCCCTTCGACCGACAAGAGCCACTGATCCATGTTCAATATCGCGAGTGCGCCCTTTGCCCACAACCGCAAACAGACCCAGACCCTGATGGTGCTGGTGATCCTGGCCTGCCTGCCCGGCTTCCTGGCGCAGACCTGGTTCTTCGGCTGGGGGACCCTGATCCAGATCCTGCTGGCGCTGGTCACGGCCCTGGGTTCGGAGGCCCTGGTCCTTCGCCTGCGCGGCCGCCCCGTCAAACCGGCCCTGCTGGATGGCAGCGCGGCGCTCACCGCCGTGCTCATCGGTCTCTCCCTGCCCCCCCTGCTGCCCTGGTGGATGCTGGTGCTGGGCACGGCGTTCGCCATCATCATCGCCAAGCATCTCTATGGCGGGCTCGGTCAGAACCTGTTCAATCCTGCCATGGTGGCCTATGTGCTGCTGCTGGTCTCCTTCCCGGTCCAGATGACCAGCTGGCTGCCCCCCTCCAGCATCGCCGCCTACGACATCGGCTTCGCCGATGCGGCCTCGGTGATCTTCACCGGCTTCAGTCTCGACGGCTACAGCATGCTGCAGCTCAAGCAGGGGGTGGATGGCCTGACCATGGCAACGCCGCTGGATACCTTAAAGACCGGGCTGACCCAGGGGCTGACCGCCACCGAAGTGATGACCCACAAGGTCTTCGAGGGCTGGGGTGGCATCGGCTGGAGCTGGGTCAACCTCGGCTACCTGCTGGGAGGCCTCTTCCTACTCCAGCAGAAAGTGATCAACTGGCGCATTCCGACTGCCGTGCTGGGCGCATTGCTGCTCGCTGCCACCCTGGGCTATCTGGCCACCCCGGATGCCACTGCCACCCCCATGCTGCACCTGTTCAGCGGTGCCACCATGCTCGGGGCCTTCTTCATCGCCACCGATCCGGTGAGTGCCAGCACCACCACAAAGGGGCGCCTCGTCTACGGTGTGCTCATCGGCGTGCTGGTCTATGTCATCCGCCGTTTTGGCGGCTATCCGGATGCCTTCGCCTTCGCCGTGTTGCTGGCCAACCTGTGCGTTCCCCTGATTGACAGTCTGACCCGCCCCAAGGTCTATGGAGCCCGTCGCAAATGAACCCACATCTGAATTGCCGCAGACGCGAGACAGGGAGCCTCCCATGTTGAAAAGCATGCGCAAGAATGGCCTGACCCTGGCCCTCTTTGCCCTCGGCTGCACCGCCATGGTGGTGCTGACCAACGAACTGACCCGGGATCGCATCGCCCACCAGCAAGAGCTGGAGAAGCTGCGCACCCTGCAGGCCCTGCTGCCCGAGGGGAGTTATGACAACGATCTGGTGGCCAGTTGCAAGCTGGTCAGCAGCCGGGAATACCTAGGCAGCGATGAGCCCATGCCCCTCTATACCGCCACCCTTAAGGGGGTTCATACCGGCTACGCGCTGGAAACCGTGGCCCCCGATGGTTACAGTGGAGCCATTCGCATGGTGGTCGGCACCGATGCCAAGTGGGCCGTCAGTGCGGTCAGGGTGCTGGCCCACAAGGAAACCCCGGGGCTTGGTGACAAGATAGAACTGAAGAAATCCAGCTGGATCGACAGCTTCACCGGCAAGTCCCTCACGGCCGACAACGACACCACCTGGGCGGTGAAGAAGGATGGCGGCGAATTCGACGCCTTCACCGGGGCAACCATCACCCCGCGGGCCGTGGTCAAGGCGGTGAAAAATTTGCTGAGGCTGCAACAGGAGCACCCCGAACTGCTGCACGATGCCCCCTCCTGCCATACCAACCCCTAACGCCGGAGCACACGCTATGGAACAAGTCGACGTGATTGACACGGCCAGCCAACCCGCCGGGGAAAGTGGCCGCCGCGAAGAGCTCAAGGAGCTGATGCTGCAGGGACTGTGGAAGAACAACCCCTCCCTAGTGCAGGTGCTGGGACTCTGCCCCACCCTGGCGGTTTCCTCCACCTTTACCAATGCGTTGGGGCTCGGCCTTGCCACCATGGTGGTACTGGTCTGCTCCAACCTCGCCGTCTCCCTGGTGCGCAACTGGGTGCCCAAGGATATCCGCATCCCGGTCTACGTGATGATTATCGCGGCCCTGGTGACCAGCGTGCAGCTGTTGATGAACGCCTACACCTACGGCCTCTATCAAGCGCTCGGCATCTTCATCGCCCTCATCGTCACCAACTGCGTCATCATCGGCCGCGCCGAAGCCTATGCCTCCAAGAACCCGCCCCTGCTTGCCGCCCTCGACGGCTTCATGATGGGGCTGGGCTTTACCCTGGTGCTGCTGGTACTGGGGGGCCTTCGCGAGATCATCGGCATGGGCACCCTGTTTGACGGTGCCGAGCTGCTGCTGGGTGACTGGGCCAAGTCATTGCGCGTCGAGCTGTTCCACGCCGACGCCAGCCTGCTGCTGGCGATCCTGCCCCCCGGCGGCTTCATCGGCCTCGGTTTGATGATCGCCGGCAAAAACGCCATCAACGACTGGATGGGCCGCAAGCAGAGTGCCGAGAAGGCCCACTGCACCGTGCCGGCGGCGGGCGCCCGCACTACCCAGCTCTGAGACAAGAGAGAGCCATGAACAACCAGAAACGCAGGCTGATCCTGGAGCGGTTGCGCGATGACAACCCCCATCCCACCACAGAGCTCAACTTCACCACGCCCTTCGAGCTGCTCATCGCCGTGCTGCTTTCGGCCCAGGCCACCGACGTGAGCGTCAACAAGGCCACCGACAAGCTCTATCCGGTGGCCAACACCCCCCAGGCCATGCTGGATCTGGGGGTGGATGGGGTCAAGGAGTACATCAAGACCATCGGCCTGTTCAACACCAAGGCCGAGAACGTCATCAAGACCTGCGCCATTCTGCTGGAGCGCCACGGCGGCGAGGTGCCGGAGAATCGCGAGGCCCTCGAGGCCCTGCCCGGCGTCGGCCGCAAGACGGCCAACGTGGTGCTCAACACCGCCTTCGGCTGGCCCACCATCGCCGTCGACACCCATATCTTCCGGGTCTCCAACCGCACCGGCTTTGCAGTGGGCAAGAACGTCGATCAGGTGGAGGAGAAGCTGCTCAAGGTGGTCCCCGCCGAGTTCAAGCTGGACGTGCATCACTGGCTCATCCTGCACGGGCGTTACACCTGTCTCGCCCGCAAGCCCCGCTGCGGCTCCTGCATCATCGAAGATTTGTGCGAATACAAAGAGAAGGTCTATCCCGAGAGTTGATCTGCAGGCCTCTGCGGATCCGGTCTCGGGCAATGGATTCAAGGCAGTACCAATCCACCAACCCGGAGAATTGAGCAATGAGAATTCTGCATACCATGTTGCGCGTCGGCGATCTGCAACGTTCCATCGACTTCTACACCCGAGTGCTGGGCATGACACTGCTGCGCAAGAGCGAGAACAGCGAATACAAGTACACCCTGGCCTTCGTCGGCTACGGCGACGAGAAGGATGAAGCCGTCATCGAGCTCACCTACAACTGGGGCGTGAGCGAATACGAGCTCGGTTCCGCCTATGGTCACATCGCCCTGGAAGCGGACGACATCTATGCCACCTGCGAGGCGCTGCGCGCCGCCGGCGCCAAGATCACCCGCGAACCGGGCCCTGTGAAGGGCGGTACCACCGTCATCGCCTTCGTGGAAGACCCGGACGGCTACAAGATTGAGCTGATTGCCAAGAAAGACGCCGGTACCGGCCTGGGCGCCTGAGCCCACGCCGCCTGGCGGTGAGAAAAACAACGGGGCCCAGGGCCCCGTTTTCATTGGCTGCGGCCACCGTCAGGCCAGGCGGAAGCGCCCCATGCTCTGGCGCAGACCCGCCGCCAGCTGGCTCAGCTCCAGACAGGCTTTGGCGGTGTGATCCGCGCCGGTCGCGACCTCGTTGGAGGAGTCGTTGATGCGCGCCACGTTGCGGCCCAGCTCATCGGAGACCGCATCCTGCTCGCCACAGGCACTGGCAATCTGGATCGCCATGTCGGCTATCTGGGCCACCGCCTCTTCAATCTGACGAATGCCCGCGCTGGTGCGTTCGCTCTGGCTCACGCACTGGCGGATCATCTCGCAACTCTGGCCGGTCACCGACTTCGCCCGGTTGGCACGGGCCTGCAGGGTCTCGATGATGGCGACGATTTCGCCGGTGGAGGCCTGGGTACGCCCCGCCAGGGTGCGCACCTCGTCGGCCACCACCGCAAAGCCGCGCCCCTGCTCACCGGCACGGGCCGCCTCGATGGCGGCATTGAGTGCCAACAGGTTGGTCTGGTCGGCAATGCCGCGAATGACATCCACCACCAGGTTGATCTGGGCGGACTCTTTCTCCAGTTCACTCACCAGGTTGCCCGCCTGCTCCATCTCACCAGCCACCCGGGTGATGGCATCCAGGGCCCCCTGCACATCCTGACTGCCGCGACGAGCCAGGGCATTGGCAGAGCTTGCCGACTCCGAGGCCACCTCGGTGTTGCCCGCCACATCCGCTACCGTCGCCTTCATCTGGGCCATGGCGGTGGCGACCTGGGCTATCTCCTGCTGCTGGCTCTGGATCCCCTGGGATGATTGCTCGGAGACCGCGCTCACCTCCTCGATGGCGGCCCCCAGCTGGGTCACGGCGGCGGCCACCTCCTCGATGAGCCCACGCAGGTTGTCCTGCATCTTGAGGGAGGCGCTGGCCAGCATCCCCAGTTCGTCCTGCCCGATGTGCTGGCGATCCAGCCGATGGGTCAGATCTCCCAGGGCGATGGCATTGGCCTAGGCCACCACGGCTTGCAGGGGCAGGCAGATCTGGCGGGTGAGGAACCAGGTCATGACCCCCATGAAGATCAGCAGGGTCGCGATGCTCACCACGGCAAAGGTCATCACCATGGTGACGCTGCCAAGCAGGCTGCCACGGTTCTCTTCCACAAAGCCAAGATTCACCTTCACCAGGGCACGCACCGCCAGCTCCAGCTCGGTGTAGAGCCCGTTCGAGCGAAACAGCGCCTCCCTGGCCTCATCCCTGCTGCCCTGGAACAACAGGGCATCCACCTGGTTGACGGCCCCCAGATATTGCAGCCGCTGCTGCTTGACGCGGTTGAAGGCCTGGCGTTCATGCTCGGCCCCCACGGTTGCCTCGTAGGCATCCATGACCTGCTGCACCTTGCCCAGGCTCTCCTGGATGCGGGCGCGGCGAACCTGCCTGTCGACGGCATCTTCCACCATCAGCAGGGCAAACTGGGCACGGCGCACATAGGAGACGTCGTAGGGCAGGTTGTCAACCGAGAGCACGCTTGGCAGGGTGGAGTCGGTGAAGTTCAATACCCGATCCCGAATGTCCCGCAGTTCGGTGGCGAGAAACAGGCCGAAGACGGCGTTGATGACAGCAATGACCGCAAAGACGGCGGCAATCTTCTTGCCGATGGAGAGATGCTTGTAAGACATGTTGGCTGGTGATCCTCGACTGCAGATGTGCAGTGGCACAATGATCACATCCGTGTAAGCGGTGACCCGAGACTCCTGACGGGAAATGACGATGGGAGCAAAGAGAGGGGATCCCTTGCTTCCCGCTCGCCCCACGCCGGGCCTTGTGCCCGCCACGAGGCTGCCAGCACAGTAGCGACCAGCTCGACGCAAAACTTGAGCCGATTGCCACAATCGGTCCGTCGTCATGGACAAAGCAGGGGCCAGGTTATGTAATGGCCGTTCGTCTCTCCCCATTCCTGTCTTCAGAGGCCCCATGGACAACGTATCGACCCTCTCCCCTTCCTGGTCTGTCCAACTGCGCGAGCAGATAGCAGATCGCCCCCTCATCGCCCTGGGGCTGCTGCTCGCCCTGGTCGCCGTGCTGCTGCTCCTGGTGCAGAGTCTGGTCGTGCTGGCGGCCGGTGACATCACCGCCGGCATGCGCTATGGCCTCATCGGCGGTGCCGCCGGCTTTGCCGCCACGGCGCTCGGCGCCCTGCCGGCCCTGTTCCTGCGGGCCGTTCCCCAACGGGTGGAAGACGCCATGCTGGGTTTTGCCGCCGGCATGATGCTGGCCGCCAGCGCCTTCTCCCTGTTGCTGCCGGGCCTCGAGGCCGCGGAGGGGATCACAGGCGACGGCTTCCTCGCCGCCGCCGTGGTGGTGACGGGCATGGCTCTCGGCGTCCTGCTGATGCTGGGGCTGGATCAGTTCACCCCCCATGAGCACGACAAGACGGGGCCCTGCGGTCCCGGCCACGAGAGCTGCTCCCGGGTCTGGCTGTTCGTGTTCGCCATCGCCCTGCACAACCTGCCGGAGGGCATGGCCATCGGGGTCAGCTTCTCCCAGGGTGACATGGCCGTCGGTCTGCCGCTCACCACCGCCATCGCCCTGCAGGACATTCCCGAGGGGCTGGCGGTGGCGCTCGCCATGTGCGCCGCCGGTTTTCGTCCCCCGCTGGCCGTGCTGGTGGCCATCGCCAGCGGCCTGCTGGAACCGCTCGGGGCCCTGCTCGGGGTGGGGCTTGCCAGCGGCATGGCCATCGCCTACCCCATTGGTCTGGGGCTCGCGGCTGGTGCCATGCTGTTTGTGGTCTCCCACGAAGTGATCCCGGAAACCCATCGCAACGGCCACCAGACCCACGCCACCCTGGGCCTGATGGCAGGCTTCGCTCTGATGATGACGCTGGATACAGCCCTGGGATGAAACGCCGATGCCTCATGCAACCCGTGGTCTCCCACGAAGTGATCCCGGAAACCCATCGTAACGGCCACCAGACCCACGCCCCCCTGGGTCTCATGGCGGGCTTCGCCCTGATGATGACACTGGATACAGCCCTGGGGTGAGACGCCGATGCCCCATGCAACCCGTGGTCTCCCACGAGGTGATCCCGGAAACCCACCGCAACGGCCACCAGACCCACGCCACCCTGGGTCTCATGGCGGGCTTCGCCCTGATGATGACCCTCGACACCGCGCTCGGCTGATCACCCCCCTCAAGCCCCGTGCTCCCGGTGACGACAGCGCGCCCCCCTTGAAATAAGAGGGGGAAATCGCCTAATGTTGAGCCCCCGGCGCCCTTTGACTGGTTGATGTACGGCGCCTGAATCCCATCGGAAGCCTGCCCGGATGACCCTCAGGATAATCCTGCTGCTGTGCCTGCTTGTCCTCACCACCAGGGCCATTGGCGCCACCGAGGTCTTTCATACGGCCGCACAACAGGCGTCGTCCCCCAAGTACGTGACGCTCCCCGACGGGCATGTCGGCGGGATCTGCGTCGATGTCTTCCGGCTCATGGAAGCGAAGGAGCCTGCCCTTCGCATTGAGGGAGATCAGCGCTTCCTGCCGCTGCGACGGCTGGAAAAGAAGGTGCAGCACGGCCAGCTGGACTTCATCTGCGGCGTGGGAGAGAGCCCGGCCAGGCGGGATCACTTCATCGTCCTGACCCCCGCCATCTTCACGGTGCGCTACCACCTGGCGGTGCGCCGTGACGATCCCGTCGAGATACGCAGCTGGCAGGATGTCAGGGCCCTCGGCCAGGGGGGCATCATCCTCATCAACCATGGCAGCGGCGCCATCGCCCGGCTCCAGGACATCGGCGGCCTCATCATCGACAGCGGCGGGATCAGCAACCAGGCCAACTACGAGAAGTTGTTGATGAAGCGCGGCCGTTTCGTCTACTACCGCTCCCCGGGGTTTGAGTCCGACTTGCGCGAACAGGGGCTGGCCGACAAGATCCGCATCCTGCCCACCGTGATGGAAGAGACTCCCTTCTACATCCTGTTCCATCGCCACAGTGCCCCCGAGCGCCTGACCCTGTTCGCCAACACCCTGCAACGGCTCGCAGACAGTGGTGAACTGGCCGCCCTGGCCAGACGCTACCCCTGACCCCCCATCCGCGCCATCGCAATGCTCGGCGCCACCGCCAAGTTTTGCTATCATCCACGCCAACTTTTTCGGCCCAGCGGCCATCGAGACGAGGTAGATGATGAAAGTAGGTATTATCGGCGCCATGGAGCAGGAAGTAGCCCTGCTGCGCAGCCAGCTGAGCGAGCCCACCACCCTGCAACTGGGCGGCTGCGAGTTCTATCAGGGCAAGCTGGCCGGTAAAGAGGTGATCCTGACCCGCTCCGGCATCGGCAAGGTCGCCGCCAGCGTCGCCACCAGCCTGCTGCTGGAAAAGTTCGCTCCCGATTGTGTCATCAACACCGGTTCTGCCGGCGGCTTCGCCCAGGATCTGCACATCGGTGACGTGGTCATCGCGAGCGAGATGCGCTTCCACGACGTGGACGTGACCGCCTTCGGTTACGAAATGGGCCAGATGGCCCAGCAGCCCGCCGCCTTCCCCTGCGACGAAAAGCTCATCGCCCTGGCACAAGCCTGCATTGCCGAGCAAGGCAAGCACCAGACCAAGGTCGGGCTCATCTGCACCGGTGATCAGTTTATGTGCAAGCCCGAGGCGATTGCGAAAGCCCGCGCCGACTTCCCGCAGATGCTGGCGGTGGAGATGGAAGGGGCCGCCATCGGCCAGGTGTGCCACATGTTCAAGGTGCCCTATCTGGTGGTACGGGCCATGTCGGACATCGCCGGCAAGGAGCAGGTGGAATCCTTCGATGCCTTCATCGAGGTGGCGGGTCAACACTCCGCCGAAGTGATCATCGCGCTGCTCGGCAAGCTGTGATCGACGCCCCCTCCTGGGATGCCCTGATGACCGCCCTCGCCTCCACGACGGCGGCCATCATGGTGGGGGCCGCCCTGCTGGAGGCCCTGCTGCCCTGGCCCGCACGCTTTCGACCCGGCGCAGCCGTGTCTCTGCTCACCCGCCTCGGCCAGAAGGTCTATCGCCCCGACGGCACGCCACGCCAGCAGAGCCAGGCCGGGCTCCTTGCCCTGCTGGTGGTCTGGGTGCCCTGCGCTGCCGGTCTCTGGGCGGTGCGCAATCTCTCCCTGTCCGAGCCCCTGTTCGACCTCCTGTTCCTGCTGCTGATGCTCGAATCCCGCCCCTTGCGGGAACTCGCCCGAGGGAGCTGCGCCCTGGCGACCCAGGAGACGCTGGTCGTAGCGAGGCTGCAGGTCGCCCCCTGGCTCAAGCGGGAAACCGGCAAGCTCTCGGTGATGGGGTTGAACAAGGCGGTGAGCGAGACCTGCGTACTGCGCATCGTGGGTCAGTGGGCCGCCCCCCTGCTGGGCTTCGCCCTGGCCGGGGTACAGGGTGCCCTGCTGGTGCGGCTCGCCCAGTTGACCCATCTGGCGTGGAACCCCAAGCAAAGCGCGTTCGTCCACTTCGGCCGCCCGGCTGCGGCGCTCTATCAGGGTTTCTGCGCCCCCGCCATCCTGTTGCTGGCGCTCCCCCTGTGCCTGACCCAAGTGCGCGGACTGGGCAACAGAGTGCGACCTGCGCTGCATTGGCCCCATCCCGCCATGGGGGTCCTGCTCGCGCTGCTGGCCCGGGCGACGGGCCGCCGACTCGGCGGCCCCCGCTACTATCAGGGCCAGCTGGTTCGCTTTCCGGTATTTGATGAAGGGAGCGAACCCGATGCCAACCTGCCCCTGCGCCTGCTGCAACGTCTGCAACTGACCGGCTGGGGCTGGCTCGGGCTCTCGCTGCTCCTGACATGGATGGCGCTCAATCATGGCTGATCGCGTTTCCCTTCGTGCCCTGGGCCTGCTTGTCTGCCTGCTGGGCACCTCACTGTGCGCCATGGCCACCCCGCCGCAGCGCATCGTGAGCCTCACTCCCCATCTGACGGAACTTCTGTTCGATATCGGCGCCGGGGATCGCGTGGTCGCCACCGACGATGCCTCCGATTACCCCGCCGAGGTGGCCAACCTCCCCCGGGTGGCCAACTATCGCAGCATCAACCTCGAGGCGCTGCTGGCCCAGAAGCCGGATCTGGTAGTGGCCTGGCGCTCCGCCCAGGCCCGCATGCTGGGCCCGGTCGAGCGCCTCGGCATCCCCGTCTTCTACTCGGAGCCCACCGACTTTGCCTCCCTGGCCACCGAGATGCGCAGCCTGGGGCACCTGCTCGGGCTCACGCCCAGAGCCGACGAGCAAGCCCGCGCCTATCTGACCCGGCTCGACGCCCTGGCTGCGCGCTACGGCGAGCCCAAGCCCCTGTCTGCCTTCTATCAGCTCTGGTACCCGCCGCTCACCAGCGTCAATAATTCGACCTGGCCGGGGCAGGCCATCACCCTCTGCGGCGGACGCAACATCATGGCGAATACGGGAGCAGCCTACCCCCAGGTCGGGCTGGAGCAGGTGATCAAGGCCAATCCCGGGCTTATCCTGGCTGGCGGCCAGGATCCTTCCGTGCTGGATCACTGGCGGCAGTGGCCCATGCTGGACGCCGTCAAACACCAACGGCTCGCCCTCATCAACGCCGATGAACTGCACCGCTTCACCCCCCGCGCCCTCAACGCGGTGGAGCAGATATGCGAGGCGATCGCCGGGAGCAGCGCGCCAACTCCTTGATACCGCCTTCGTCACGGCGATGCTCTCTCCCATATCGCTGGTTATGGCATAAAATATGCTCTTGAATCTAACAAACACTCACTTCATAACGGGACCATGACATGTTCAACGGCAAAACGATCCTGATCACCGGGGGAACCGGCTCCTTTGGCAAGAAGTTCATCGAGGCTGTCCTCTCCCTCTACACGCCGAGCCGATTGATCGTCTACTCCCGTGATGAACTCAAGCAGTTCGAGATGCAGCAGCGTTTCAATCACCCCTGCATGCGCTATTTCATCGGTGACGTACGGGATGCCGAGCGCCTGGACATGGCCATGCACGGCGTGGACTTCGTGGTGCATGCCGCCGCCCTCAAGCAGGTGCCTGCCGCCGAATACAACCCCATGGAGTGCATCAAGACCAACATCCATGGTGCGGAAAACGTCATCAAGGCGGCCCTCAACAACGGGATCGAGAAGGTGATCGCCCTCTCCACCGACAAGGCGGCCAATCCGGTCAACCTGTATGGCGCCACCAAACTCTGCTCCGACAAGCTGTTCGTCGCCGCCAATAATATGGCGGGCAAGCACCCCACCATTTTCTCCGTGGTACGTTATGGCAACGTAGTCGGCTCCCGGGGCTCTGTGGTGCCCTTCTTCGATCGCCTGATCAAGGAAGGGGCCAGCAGCTTGCCCATTACCCATGCCGAGATGACCCGTTTCTGGCTCACCCTGCAACAGGGGGTCGAGTTCGTGCTGACCAACTTTGCCCGCATGAAAGGGGGGGAAGTGTTCGTTCCGAAGATCCCGTCGGTACGCATCACGGATCTCGCCAGCGCCATGGCGCCGGACTTGCCCCAGGAGATCATCGGCATCCGTCCGGGCGAGAAATTGCACGAGGTGATGTGTCCGGCTGACGACTCCTACCACACCTATGAATTTGACGACTATTACGTCATCGCTCCCAGTATCACCTTCAATCACCGTAACGATGACTTTTCTATCAGTGCTGCAGGAGAGCAGGGTTACAGCGTGCCTATTGGATTTGAATACAATTCTCTCAATAACCCAGTCTTCATGTCCCAGAGTGAACTACAACAACTCAATAAGGAGGTACTGGCGGAATGATCCCTTATGGCAAGCAGGACATTACGGCGGCAGATATAGCTGCTGTCACTGCAGTACTAAACTCCGAGTTCCTGACTCAAGGCCCTAAAATCGCCGAATTCGAACAGGCCCTTTGTGCTTATACAGGGGCTAGGTATTGCCTAGTAGCAGCAAGTGGTACTGCTGCTTTGCACTTGGCGGTTGCAGCTATGGAATTGCCCGAAGGTAGTGAAGGTATCACTACACCCATTACCTTTGCCGCCACGGCAAACAGCATGGTTTACTGTGGTATCAACCCGGTATTCGCAGATATAGACCCCATCAGCTATAACCTATCCCCCAGCTCAGTATCGGCCCGTATAACTTCAGCCACTCGGTTACTCAGCCCTGTTCATTTTGCAGGTCAACCTGCGGACATGCCGGCTCTTTCCCTCATCGCCAAACAACATGGTCTAAAAATCATCGAGGATGCAGCCCATGCGATTGGCTCCTGCTACGCCGATGGTAGTCCGGTTGGCAGTTGTCGCTATTCGGATGCCACCATCTTCTCATTTCACCCTGTAAAAACTCTTACTTGTGGTGAAGGGGGTGCAGTGATGACGAATGACCCTACCTTGTATCAGCGCATGTTGCTGCAACGCAGCCATGGCATTACCAAAGATCCTGCTCTAGTCAGCCAACAACCGGGGCCCTGGTATCACGAGATGCAGACCCTAGGCTGGCATTACCGCATGACTGACATGCAGGCGGCCCTGGGCTTAAGCCAGTTGCAACGCCTAGATCTGTTCAAGGCGCGCCGCCGTACCCTGGTAGCGCAATATAACCAGGTACTGGCAGAACTTTCCTGGCTTAAGACTCCCCAGGAAATGGAGGGGCTCTCCTCTTGTTTCCATCTCTATGTGGTAGAAATCGATTATGCAGCTATTGGTAAGAACCGCAGCGAAGTCATGGCTTCATTGATGGCTGAGGGCATTGGCACTCAGGTTCACTATATTCCTGTGTATCATCATCCTTGGTATCGTGAGCAATATGGAGACAAAACAGGATCATGTCCGGTAGCAGAGCGTTATTATCAGCATTGTCTCTCTTTGCCTCTCTATTTTACTCTGAGTGACGAAGAGCAGAGCCATGTAATCCAAGCTATACAACGCTTGGCCCGCTAGTCAGAAAATACTGTGTATCACTCTCGACAGCCCGACCTCTATGACATGGAAACTCCTATGACCACAGCACAGACCCTGGCCATCATCCCTGCTCGGGGAGGAAGCAAACGCATTCCGGGTAAGAATATCCGTCCTTTTGCTGGTGTTCCTATGATTGTGCATTCAATTAGAGCTGCACAGGACGCGGGCTGTTTTGATCAAATCATCGTCTCAACCGATGATGAACTGATCGCAGAAGTTGCTCTTCAGTACGGTGCAAGTGTGCCATTTATCCGCCCTCCTGATTTAGCCGATGACCATGCGGGAACCCAAGAAGTGATCGCACACGCCATCAACTGGGCCATCTCACAAGGATGGCAACTCGGTTCAGTGTGCTGTCTATATGCAACGGCGCCTTTCGTCCGTGCGGATGACCTACGTACTGGCCAAAATATACTAGAAGAGGGCCATCAGCATTTTGTTTTTAGTGCCACTACTTTTGATTACTCTCCTTACAGAGGATTTATTCGATCTGGTGATGGTGTCGAAATGCTTTTTCCCGAACACTTTCCCACCCGCTCCCAGGACTTACCCGAGGTCTTACACGATGCGGGGCAATTTTATTGGGGTAAGCCCACAGCTTGGTTAACCGAGCAGCGGCTGTTCAGTGCCAATGCCAGCCCCCTGATGCTGCCAAGGCACCGGGTTCAAGACATAGACACCCTCGAGGATTGGCGCAGGGCCGAATTACTGTGGCAATTGCTCAAGCAGGAGGAAGTCACATCATGAGTGCCCACATTTTCTCTACGACATCAGAAAATGCCCTGTCCTTGAACATTTACAGTAGAGGAAATGCCAGCTGCCTATTGAGTCATCTCAACTATTTCGCAGTCAATGCCGTGAGCAAGAAAATGCGTCGACTCGATACCTTGTCCCAACAGTTGAATGCCCCAAGCTGGCTGCTCAAGAGCTATTTCATCCAGGAGCTGTGCAAGCGGGCCATCCTCAGCCTCGGCAGTCACAACCTGAACCTTGCCCACGGTGAAGAAGATGTCCACACCCTGCTGGCCGTCTACGCCGAGATCCTGCCGGCGCTTATTCGCCTGGACGCGGACAAGGCCATCCAGCCGGTATTCAAGGTGCGCTGAGTGCTGCCTCTGTGGATTTTCAGTGAAGGGGACAAGGCCCGGGGCCTCGGTCACCTCAGCCGCTGCGGCGCCTATGCCGCCGCCTGGCGACAACAGGGCGGCCAGGTCCACTGGGTGATAGAGGGCGATGAACTCGCGCAAGCCATGCTCAAGGGGGAATCCGTCAGCTGGGGCAACTGGCAGCAGCAGCGTATCTCCCCGCAACAGGCGGTCGCCATCGTCGACTCCTATTCGGCCACTCTGGAGACCCTGCAGAGCATCTCGGCAGGCTTTTCACGGGTGATGTACCTCGATGATACCGAACGGCTGGATTACCCCCAGGGGCTGGTGATCCACGCTTGCCCCGGCGCCCCGGGCATCCCATCCGGCTCCGCCACCTGGCGCTGGGGACCGGGCTGGCAGCCCCTACGCCCCCCGTTCTGGTCCGTGCCTCCCCGCACTCGAGTCTCAGAGCGCATCGAGCGCATCCTGATCATCATGGGGGGAACCGACATCCGCGACCTGACGCCGAGTCTGGTGACCTTGCTGCACCAGCACGCCCCGGATGCCGAGTTGCACGTCGTCAACCGGGAACCGGATCCCCGCCTGTGGGGATGCAGACAACATCACAACCTCGACGCAACCCAGATGGCTGACCTCATGTGTCACTGCGATCTTGCCATCAGTGCAGCCGGGCAGGCTGCCTATGAGCTGGCTCGCTGTGGCCTGCCTGGCATGCTGATCGGCGTCGCCGACAACCAGGCCAACCAGCTGGCTGGCTGGTGCTGCCCCGATGCCTTTCTCTCTGGGGGATGGTGGCATGATCCCGCCTTGATCTCCCGCCTGGAACAGGGGCTGTCCAGGCTGTCGGCATCGGACGAGCGCGCCAGACGGGCGCACAGATTGCAGGCACTCATGGCGGGCAACGGCACCCTGGAGGCACTCGCATGGCTCAACCAGGCCTAGTGCTGCTGCAGCGCTTCAATCTCGCCGGGATCCACCTCATCCCCTTCGCTATGCTGGACGAGCAGCAAGTGATCACCGTCTGGCAGATGCGCAACCATCCGAAGGTCGCTCGCTGGATGAACACAGGGGGCGACATCACTCTGGCTGCGCACCGTGCTTTCATGGCGCGTCAGTCTCAGGACTCTCACAACGTCAACTATCTCTGCCAGGACGACAAGGGGCCTGCCGGCGTCATCTCCCTGCATAGGCTGGACTGGCACAACCGCCTAGCCTGGCTCGGGATCTATCGCAATCCCTTTCGCCCCGACAAGGGGCTGGGCGCCCGCCTGCTGGCCACCGTCAACCGGCTCGCCTTCGAGGTCGCCCAGCTGCACACCCTCAAGCTCGAGGTGGCGGCAGACAATGAAAGAGCCATCCAGGCCTATCTGCGCGCAGGCTTTCGCCATGAAGGCGCCTGGCGAGAGGCCATCAGCCGCCCCCAGACAACCAATTATGTCGATCTCGTGCTCATGGGGCTCACTGAACAGGAGTGGAAACATCCATGACCCAAGCCATGGCTAGCGTCATCAATCCGAATCGATGCTTCATCATTGCCGAGCTGTCGGCCAATCACGGCCACGACCTGGCAACGGCCCTCGCGACAGTGCGCGCGGCCAAAGCGTGCGGGGCCGATGCCATCAAGATCCAGACCTATACGGCCGACACCATCACCCTTGACTGCGACAACGAGTACTTCCAGATCAATCAGGGCACTCTCTGGGATGGCACCACCCTGCACAAGCTCTATCAAGAGGCATACACCCCCTGGGAGTGGCATGCCGCCATCCAGGCAGAAGCACACAAGGAGGGGCTCATCTTCTTCTCCACCCCCTTCGACCCCAGTGCCGTCGATTTTCTGGAGGCTCTCGACGTCCCCCTCTACAAGATCGCCTCCTTCGAGATCACCGACATTCCCTTGATCGAGTACACCGCCAGCAAGGGCAAGCCGATGATCATCTCGACCGGCATCGCCACCCTGGCCGATATCGATGCCGCCGTGCAGGCCTGCCGCCGCATGGACAATCACGACATCACATTGCTCAAGTGCACCTCCTCCTACCCCGCCCCGGTGGAAGAAGCCAACCTGCTTACTATCCCCAATATGAGGCAGACGTTTGGTGTCCAGGTGGGATTATCCGACCACACTCTGGGAGAGGCGGTCGCCATGGCTGCCGCCGCCCTGGGCGCCCGCGTGATAGAGAAGCATTTCATCCTGGACCGCACCTTGGGTGGGCCGGATGCCTCCTTCTCCATGACACCGGATGAATTCGCTCATATGGTCGAGGGAGTACGACAAGTCGAGGCCGCCCTGGGAGAGGTTAGCTACCAACTCAACGACAAGACGCTGCGAAACCGGCAATTTGCCCGCTCCCTCTTCGTCTGCGAGGACATGAAAGCGGGGGATACCTTCACGTCCCGCAATGTTCGCTCCATCCGGCCAGCCCACGGGTTGCCCCCGGTTCATCTTCCCTCCCTACTGGGTCGCCGTGCCAGCCAGGATATCCAGGCTGGCACACCGCTGGCATGGTCATTGATTGCCCAAGTTGCCGAGGAGCAGTAGATGCAACAGAAAAACGTCTTCATGGCCCGGGAAGGGAATGAGTGAGGTGTCCTGACAAGATTGGGCTGTAGATGTCCTCTATCAGATAGAGGTAGTAATACTGGCCGCGCACGAGTGACGGCAAGTAGGTGATATCCCAGGACCACACTTGATTGGGCCCAGTCGCGGTATGGCTGGTTGGTACCGGCACATGACGCGGTGGCTGGCTCCGGCCACGCCTGTGCTGCTGGTCAACCGCCCGCAAGATGCGATAGAAGCTCGACTCACTGGCCAAGTAGCGCCCCTGGTCGGCCAGCCGTGGCACAATTTGACTCGGCAACGAGGCGAACTCCTGGCTATTTGTCAACGCCGACCGAAAACTGATCCACTCTGGCTAATTTCGCCGATTGAAAAGTGATCCACCCGGACATGGGGTTAATTGGTTTGGGGTGTGGCCCCCGCTTTGCGTTTCTCTTTCAAACGATAGCTTTCACCGCTGATCTGAACGATGTGTGCATGATGTAACAGTCTATCGAGCATAGCTGCCGTCAGTGTCCGATCATCGGCAAAGGTGCTGGCCCACTGGCTAAAGGGCAGATTGCTCGTCAAGATCAGGCTCCCTTTCTCATAACGTTTGGCGATCACATTGAAAAACAGGTTTGCTTCCTCACGCCCAAACGGCAAGTAGCCTATCTCATCGATCACCAGTAAACGCGGCCCCATCACGACACGTCTGAAGTAGGCATTAAGCCGCTCCTGTCGTTGAGCTGCTTGCAGCTGCAACATCAGGTCTGCTGCGCTGATAAATCTGGTCTTGATGCCAGCCATCAGAGCCCGATAGGCCAGTGCGATGGTATTCCCCCCATTCTTAGGGGCACTCAAAAGTAGAGGTCATGCGGCCTGCATTAGGCGCTGTTTTGGTGTGTAGCCACCCAGCGCCATATTGGGCCGCTCATGGTTATACGTCCACAACCAGTTTGTGGCAAATGCCTGCAATTCATTCAGTGACTCAAACAGGTAATGACCCAGCCAGTCGTAACGTACCGTGCGGTTAAACCGCTCGATATACGCGTTCTGTTGGGGATTGCCCGGCTGGATATACCGTAGCGCTATCCATTCCTGCTGAGCCCAGCGCTTGAGCTCCTCGCTGATATATTCCGGGCCATTATCGCAGCGGATCTCCACCGGCTTTCCCCGCCACGCGATCACTTGCTCCAGCGCCCGTTTGACCCGTGTGGCAGGCAAGGAGAAATCCACCTCGATGCACAGTGCTTCGCGGTTGAAGTCGTCGATCACATTAAACCCGACATTCCGCACCTGATTTAGGAATAAATTTGCCGATAGCGCTCACCCAATACCTCCAAAATGATCTGCTGGTCTCCTGTTAGCTCCGTTACTTGTGGCGGAGCTTCTCCCAGTCGATATTCATGGATGCCACCAAAGCGCAAA
>NZ_JAGKRH010000308.1:0-607 GCF_017939245.1 Aeromonas sp. PrichA-15
TTTGGTTTTCGCCAAGAAGTTTCCAAAGCACTTGTAACAAATGTTTGAGAACTACTTTTTAAATCAGCTTTCCAGATTGTTAAAGAGCATGTTTGCAACGGTCAGTGACCGAAGAAAACAGACATAAACATGACTGCTTATGTCTGTATTCTTGAGCTGCGAAGAGAAGTGGCGTCCCCTAGGGGATTCGAACCCCTGTTACCGCCGTGAAAGGGCGGTGTCCTAGGCCTCTAGACGAAGGGGACCCAAAATCATCTTTGCGCTGCGTCAGCAGTGCAGATTTTGGGTAATGGCGAGTGCCGAGCCTGCGAGGCCGAGCGCCATTATTCACATCCCAAAACCCAATGATAGGGCTTCTCTTGTTCAACCGTGGGTTGAACAAGCACTGATGCTTTCGCATCAGGTCTTTGCTCTAACTACTTTGAATCAAGGCAATCTGTGTGAACACTCAACAACTTCGACATCTTAAGGTAAGGAGGTGATCCAACCCCAGGTTCCCCTAGGGTTACCTTGTTACGACTTCACCCCAGTCATGAATCACACCGTGGTAAACGCCCTCCCGAAGGTTAAGCTATCTACTTCTGGTGCAACCCACTCCCATGGTGTG
>NZ_JAGKRH010000309.1:0-293 GCF_017939245.1 Aeromonas sp. PrichA-15
AGGCTGCCGTAGGTCCCGCTCAGGGTGCCCGCGGTCACCGCCGCGCCATCCGCCCCCTGCACGTCGTTGGTGATGACGTTGCCATTGAGGACCAGGTTGCTCTCGCTCGCCACCGTCAGGTTGACGTCGCTCACCGCCGTCGGCACGTCATCGACAATCTGCACGCTCAGGGTGTTCGAGGCCGAGTCCCCGTCGCTGTCCACCAGGCTCACCGCGAAGTCTTCGAACAGGCTGTTGTTGCCGTTCGCCGTCGGGTGCGCCTCGTTGTCGTTCAGGGTGTAGCTGTAGCTCAC
>NZ_JAGKRH010000310.1:0-293 GCF_017939245.1 Aeromonas sp. PrichA-15
GATGCCTTGCTCGCGGACAGTGCCCTGTCTCAGGCCCGTCAGCGACTCGGCAAACAGCCGCTCGAGTGGCTGTTCAAACAGTGCGCCGATGTGTGGGGGCGGGAACGTTATCCTGAAGACCATTGGCACGGTTTACAGGTCTTTGCAATCGATGGGGCCCTGTTCCGAACCCAGGATATGCCTGAACTCAGAGCACATTTCGGCTCGGGTAACACCTCAACCAACCGGCAGACACCCTACCCGATGCTGCGGTTGGTCACGCTCATGAATGTCCGCTCGCATGTCATTGCCAA
>NZ_JAGKRH010000311.1:0-293 GCF_017939245.1 Aeromonas sp. PrichA-15
GTGGACGTGAGCCTGCCGGGCGATGCCAAGGCCGGGGACACCCTCAAGGTGAGCGGCCAGGCCGACCGCCTGTTGACCGATGCCGACATCACGGCGGGCAAGGTGGGTTACGAGTTTGACCGTCCGGCGGACGGCGTGACGCTGACTGTGACCGCCACCATCGTGGACGCGGCGGGCAACGTCTCGCTGCCGGGCAGCGACAGCGCCACCATGGGCGACACCACCGCGACCGGCGCCCCGACCGTGGTCATCACCGAAGACGTGAACAACGACGGCACCATCAGCAACACCGA
>NZ_JAGKRH010000312.1:0-576 GCF_017939245.1 Aeromonas sp. PrichA-15
TAATCGCAGCTTCAAGGATTACGACGACATCCTTGATGCCTGCACATCGGCCTGGAAGCACTTTATTGCCGATGTGGAGCGGGTGATGTCACTTTGTAGCCGAGATTGGATAAAACTGACCTAATGTTTAATCCGATTGGTATTATTATCTAAAAAATAAATTTCAGGCAATAAAAAACCCCGCTCGAGTGAGCGGGGTTTCTTGTATTGGGTGCCTGGCAGTGTCCTACTCTCGCATGGCGAATGCCACACTACCATCGGCGCTACAGCGTTTCACTTCTGAGTTCGGCATGGGGTCAGGTGGTTCCACTGCGCTATTGCCGCCAGGCAAAATCTTAATCCAGAAAGCTGACGTGAATAACGACTTCGCTAGTTGCTTGTCATTATCACTGAATTTGTAAGTAGTTCGCTCATTCGCTACAAGGCCAGAAACACTTCTTGGGTGTTGTATGGTTAAGCCTCACGGGTAATTAGTATGGGTTAGCTCAACGTATCACTACGCTTACACACCCCACCTATCAACGTTGTGGTCTCCAACGGCCCTTTAGGACCCTCAAGGGGTCAGGGATGACTCAT
>NZ_JAGKRH010000313.1:0-725 GCF_017939245.1 Aeromonas sp. PrichA-15
GGCAGCCGGTAGTAACGAGTGCTGTGCCCCTGCTGACAGGCTTGGTAGCCCAGCGCACAGGCTAGGTAGGTTTTTCCGCAGCCACAGGGGCCGGTAATGAGCAGGTTCTGGCCCCGGCGCAGCCACTCTCCTTGGGCCAGGTTTGCTACCTGTGACCGCTCCAGGTTGCGTGCTGACTGGTAGTCCAGCTCCTGCACCGTGGCCTGGAGTTTGAGCCTCGCCTGCTTGACCAGCCGAGCTTGTTTACGCTGCTCCCGGCTCAGTTGTTCGTGTTCGACCAGCAGGCTTAGCCGCTCGATGAAGGGCAGCCCTTCGTAGGTACTTGCCTGTTCCAGTTGTTGTTGCACGGCATCCGCCATGCCAGTCAGTTTCAGGTGTCTCAAGCGGGTCAGCGTTTGTTGGGTCATGGGACGTATCCTCTCTAGTGGAAGCTCTGGGGGCCGCGGATGTTCTCGTGCTCTTGCGGCAGTTCTGGATAACTGAGCGGACTTGCGGGCAGTTGGTCGCGGCCACTGGTCAGCACCGACTTGAGCTGCTTGAGCCGCACCAGACTTTCCCGGTTGGCCAGCTGGCAACAGCCTTCGACTCGTGATGGCGGATACTCCCGGCTAAGACTCAGCAGTCCCAGGCAGAGTCGGTATGCCTGCTCGGCATGGGCTTTCTCTGCCAGCCGTTCGCTAACCCAGCACAAGGTGCCCGGTCCGATGTCGGCAGCCCACTGCTTA
>NZ_JAGKRH010000314.1:0-293 GCF_017939245.1 Aeromonas sp. PrichA-15
GCAGCAGTGGCCCTGAACAAGGAAGGACATCCAATCAAGATGCGGATGACGGTGGTCGATGGTTTCAAAACCAAGTCCGTTGCTGATTGGGCAAAACGGCATATTGCCAGTGGTAGCGCGGTGATATCCGATGGATTGGCCTGTTTTAAAGCGGTCAAGGAGGCCAATTGTGAGCACCTGGGTGTTGTCACCGGGGGCAACCTGGACTGGCTGGATCATCCGGCATTCAACTGGGTAAACACGATGATAGGAAATGTGAAAAACTCGCTGCGGGGCAGTTGCCATACGCTCGG
>NZ_JAGKRH010000040.1:0-2187 GCF_017939245.1 Aeromonas sp. PrichA-15
CAGGGGACCCCGCAGAATTCGGAGAAAAACGTACGCTAAGGAAACTCTGAAGAAGACTTCCTGATTTTGGCAAAATACCCGGATTCCACCCGCCGAGTTTTCCGATGAAGCAGATGACCTTCGCCTACGCCGAGTATGCCGGCAAGCGCAAGCAGGCCCGCAAAGAGTTGTTCCTGATCGAGATGGATCAGGTGGTGCCGTGGAAGGGTTTGATCGCCTTGATCGAGCCGCACTACCCGAAGGGTGAAGGCGGCAGTCCAGCCTATCCGCTGATGGCGATGTTGTGCGTGCATTTGATGCAGAACTGGTTCGGCTACAGCGACCCGGCGATGGAGGAGGCGCTGTACGAGACTACAATCCTGCGTCAGTTTGCCTAAAGACGGAACATATGCACCAGACGCTGAAGTTGGGTTGCCAGAGCAGATAGTTGCTTACTGGTGGCAACATTCTGACGGGAAGCCTCGCTAGTTTCCTCGGCAATCTGGCTGACACTAGTAACGTTACGATTGATCTCCTCCGCGACAGAGCTTTGCTCCTCAGCGGCAGATGCAATCATGGCATTCATGTCATTAATAATCGCAACAGCGTTACTGATCTGATCCAGCATATGACCTGCGCTGGCAACCTGTTGTTTACCAGCTTGTGCTTTGGTGCAACTACTTTGCATGACCGCAACAGCACGATTTGCCCCGCCCTGCAGTTTTTCAATCATGGTCTGAATTTCGCTGGTTGACTGTTGCGTGCGCGAAGCAAGCGAGCGCACCTCATCCGCCACCACAGCAAAGCCTCGCCCTTGCTCACCAGCTCTTGCAGCTTCAATAGCCGCATTAAGGGCAAGTAAATTGGTTTGATCGGCGATGCTGCGAATGACATCCACCACAGAGCTAATACCAGCACTGTCTGCTTCAAGCTCATGGATAACGGTGGCCGCGTGCTCAACTTCACTGGCTAGGCTGTCGATAGAAGAGATTGTTTGATGAACAACAAGCTTTCCACTTTCCGACTGCTGATCTGCTTCCTGTGCTGCTCTTGCTGCACTGGCCGCGTTCCCAGCCACATCCTGCACAGTAGCTGACATTTCGTTCATCGCAGTAGCAACCTGATCTGTCTCCAACTGCTGGCGGCGGATGCCGTCACTGGTTTCAGTGCTGATCTGAGCAGTCTGCTCAGCTGCGGCTGCCAGTTGCTCCACAGCCCCCGCCAACTCTTGAATGGTGTGGTGAAAACGCGAAGCCATTGCATTGAATGAGCTAGAGATTTCGCCCAGCTCATCACGCCCCTGATAGGTAACTCGATAGCCCAAATTGCCATCAGCTAGCTGCTGACCGCCGACTTGAAGCTCGCGAACAGCTTTTGTGATGCCAGATACAGTAGCCAAAGCCACGACTGTGGCCAGAAACAGAGCAACCACTAGCGTGAGACCGATTATCACAACCAGACGATCGAAGCTCTCTTTAGCGCGCTGGTAGCTTGCATTGGCGCTCTCCTGCTCCGACTCAACCAGATTACGCACGCTGGCATAGGTCGTCATAAATGCAGGTTGCAAGCGATTCAGCAGGATTGCATTCCCTCCCGCATAGTCACCTTGGCGCATTGCATTGAGCGTCGGTTGAACACCATTATCCAGATAATCAGACAGCTTGTTTTGCAGTTCAGTGGCCAAGCGCTGATGCTCTTTGCTCATTGGCATACGCTGATAGTCAGCAAGGCGCTCACGCATGCTGCCTACGCTTCTATCCACAGCATCGAAATGCATGCTCGCGGGGTGGTCATGTGCCTTTTCGAACGCACTACCAGGCTGATGTTGCAGAGCAAGCAAAAGCTGAGTGCGTGCATGGTGCATGTGATTGGTGAGGTCGCCAAGCTTATCGAGCGGTAGCAGAACGTTGTTGTACATCTGGTTAATATCGGCATTGCTGCTGCGCATGCCGTTAAGCCCCTCCATTGTCAGGCCGGCAGCCGTAGCAGCTAGCAGAATGAGCAAACTGATGAGACGGGTTTTAATTGAAAAACGGGTTAGCCAATCACTCACTACTTCACCTCATTATTAGGCATATCAATGTGCCTTCATTGTATCGGCTGGTTCATTTGAAATCTTGAGTCAGGCTCCCCCTCAAGGCTTCTCGCCGTATGGTCTGGGGCAATTTAGTACTTAAATCAAAAACAAGCCATGAAGGCTGTCCGGCT
>NZ_JAGKRH010000041.1:0-2524 GCF_017939245.1 Aeromonas sp. PrichA-15
GGGCGCCGCCGCCACGGGTGGTGTAGCCATAGACCTCGGAGGAGGGTTTGACTTGCGGCAGCATGGAGGCGGGGATGCCCAGCTCGTCCAGCATGCGCTCATCCCACTTCAGGTCGCGGATGTTGTAGAGCATGGTGCGCGAGGCGTTGGTCGGGTCGGTGACGTGCACCTCGCCGTTGGTCATCTTCCACACCAGCCAGGTGTCGATGGTGCCGAACAGCAGTTCGCCGTTCATTGCCTTCTCCCGGGCACCTTCCACGTTGTCCAGGATCCACTTCACCTTGGTACCGGAGAAGTAGGCATCCAGCACCAGGCCGGTGTTTTCGCGAACGTACTCTTCAAGGCCCCGGGCCTTGAGCTCTTCGCAGATGGCCGCGGTGCGGCGGCACTGCCAGACGATGGCGTTGTAGATGGGCTTGCCAGTGGCCTTTTCCCAGACGACGGTGGTTTCACGCTGGTTGGTGATGCCGATGGCGGCGATCTGCTCGCTGTGCAGGCCGCTCTTGGCCAGCACTTCGGTGAAGACGGAGGACTGGGTCGCCCAGATCTCCATGGGGTCGTGCTCGACCCAGCCCGCTTTCGGGTAGTGCTGGGTGAATTCGCGCTGGGAGGTCGCGACGATGTTGGCGTCCTGATCGAAGACAATGGCACGGGAGGAGGTGGTGCCCTGGTCCAGCGCAACGACAAATTTCTTTTCAGCAGACATGATGTTCTCCACGTTTTTATTTTTCCACGTTGTTACACGTTGGGGAGGGCCGCTCTCAGGCGGCGGCCTCTTCTTTGTTAGACAGCTTGGAGGCTTCTTCGGTGGCGACGCGGTTGCCCGGGACGCAGGGAGCCAGCACTTTCACATACAGGGCGGTACCGATCTGGGCGCCGACGATGGGGCCAAGGATAGGGACCCAGAAGTAGGGGTTGTCACGACCACCGGTCAGGGCCACGTCACCCCAGCCAGCCACGAAGGCGAACAGTTTGGGGCCGAAATCACGGGCCGGGTTCATGGCAAAGCCGGTCAAGGGGCCGAGGGAGGCGCCGATCACCGCGATCAGGATGCCGATGAGCAGGGCGGCGGCGAAGCCTTTGGGGGCGCCGTTGTTGTTGTCACCCAGTGCCATGATGCCCAGCATCAGGACGGCGGTGATCACCATCTCGACCGCGAAAGCCTGCATGTTGGAGAGCAGGGCATTGGGGTAGGTGGAGAAGATGCCTGCGGTGCCGAGGCTCTCGACGCTGCCGCGCACCACGTTGTGGGTCAGCTCCCACTGGGTGAACAGGTTGCTGTAGAGGGCGTAGACCAGGGCGGCGGAGGCGAATGCCCCGGCTATCTGGGCGATGATGAAGGGCACCACCTTGCGCTTGTCAAAGCCGCAGAAGGTCATCAGCGCCAGGGTCACGGCAGGGTTGAGGTGGGCACCGGAGATGCCACCGGTGACATAGATGGCGATGGCGACACCCAGGCCCCAGGTAATGGAGATTTCCCATTGCCCGAAGTTGGCGCCAGCCAGCACCAGGGCGGCCACACAGCCGACGCCGAAGAAGATCAGCAGGCCGGTGCCGATAAACTCGGCGAGGCACTCGCCAAGCAGGGTATTGGGTCTTTGTATGCTCATGTTGTTATTCCTTATATCCACCCACAGTAGGTTTGATGTTCCGTTTTGTTATCTTTCATTCCCATTCATTGCGCCCGAAAACGTTTCTTCTTGTTTTTTGAGCTTGCGCAAACGTTATGCTCGTTTGCGCTCGTTCTTGGACGAGAGAGAAAATAAACCTTCTGCGTCAATTCACCATCCCCCCGCCACCGGAAATGTGGGCAAGATCCCATTCATTGCTAAGAAAATGTGACGAAAAGCAACAGTTGTCGGCCATATTACTCCTTAGTGAGTAGCCAAAAGCCACGCCATGCGTGGGCTGACCCTGGATGCGCGTTCACTCACTGCGTCACAATTTTTGTAATAAAACTGCAATAATTTAGCGCTCATCACAGATTAAATGTTCACAAATGAGCGCAATAGGCTCGCTTGCAAATCAAGACGTGTCTGATCGCCGGCATGAGCGGGGCGTCCTCAACCGCCCAGAACAACAATAAAAGGAAGCAGAACATGCTTAGTCTCTTCAGGCCTGCACCCCATATCGACCGGCTGCCGGCCGACAAGGTGGATCCCTTCTACAAACGCATGCGTTGGCAGGTGTTCTTCGGGATCTTCTTCGGGTATGCGGGTTACTACCTGGTACGGAAAAACTTCAGTCTGGCGATGCCCTACCTCATCGAGCAGGGCTTCTCCCGCGGGGATCTGGGTCTGGCCCTCTCCGGCGTCTCCATCGCCTACGGTCTCTCCAAATTCCTGATGGGGAACGTGTCGGACAGATCCAACGCGCGCTACTTCCTCTCCGCCGGTCTGCTGCTCTCGGCAGGCATCATGTTCATGATGGGGACCATGCACTGGGCTACCTCCAGCATTGGCATCATGTTCGTGCTCCTGTTCCTGAACGGCTGGGCACAGGGCATGGGCTGGCCCCCCTGCGG
>NZ_JAGKRH010000315.1:0-60336 GCF_017939245.1 Aeromonas sp. PrichA-15
AATCGCAGCTTCAAGGATTACGACGACATCCTTGATGCCTGCACATCGGCCTGGAAGCACTTTATTGCCGATGTGGAGCGGGTGATGTCACTTTGTAGCCGAGATTGGATAAAACTGACCTAATGTTTAATCCGATTGGTATGAGACCCCATCGGCTGTTGTGGCCTCCGAAGGCGCGGTATTGGCGGATGACGTGGCGGATCACCATCTGGGTCAGGCGCAGTACCATGTCCAGCCGCTGCGCCATGGCGAGCAGGGTATCACTTGGCAGCACGGTGCCGTCGCTGCTGCAAAAGCGGGGATAGATCTCGTGATAGGCGAGCATGCCGCGATGCAGGGGCTGGATAGGCTGGCAGGTGAAGCTGATGCTCTCCTGCTCCAGCAGATCGGTCAGCACCTGGGTCCAGTGACGCTGACCCTGCACCTCGACCACCTCGTCGTTCTGCTGGATGGCCCAGCCATTGACCACCTCTGTCTGGGCACGGGCCAGCGCGAGATCCGCCCGGGCCAGAATGGCCTCTATCTTCTGCTCGCTGCTCAGGCGGGTCATGCCCGAGTAGGCGGCACTCTCGAGCTCGTGATCGTGCTGATAGCGATCGAAGGCGAGCTTCAGATCCCGTCCCAGCAGATGGGGCGGGATCTGGGCCAGGGGGGGCAGCAGGACGGCAAAATCGGCCCCCGAGATGCGATAGACCCGGTGGCCCGGGAAGCGGCTGACGGTGTGGCTGATGAGGGCGGCGATGTCCCGGATGTAGGCATCCCCGGACTGGAAGCCGCGCTGGGCGTTGAGGGTCCCGAGCTCGGTGGCGCGGATGAGCACCAGGATGGCGGTCTGGGTGTTTTCCTGTTGCAGCAGCTCGGTCAGATCGCGCCGGAAGGCGTGGCGGTTGCCAAGGCCCGTCATCTCGTCCCGGGTCGCCTGATTGTGCAATTCGGTGATCTGGCGGTGGGCATCGATCTCGGCCTCATTGAAGGACGCAAGGAGCTGGCGCAGAGCCGTTTGTGCCTGTACGCTGTCGAGCATGGCGGGATCCCGCTGCTGCAGCGCCAGCAGCCAGCGTTGCTCCTGCCTTGTCTTTTCCCCACGGCGCACGCTGTGGGTGAGAAAGAGCAGCAGGGCGAATCCCGTCAGGGTGGTCATCAGGACCAGCAGCAGGGTGAGCGGTGAGGCGGGGGGGGCGAGCAGCACTCCCTGCAACAGCAGCATGGGAATGCAGACCAGTGCGCTGACCAGCAGCAGGTTTCCCTCATGTTTATTCAACATCGTTTCATCCTTGATGATGTTCATGATGTAGAAATTCTAACCAAGTCGCTGGCGCAAAACATGAGTACTCACGCAACTCCACGATAAAGCGCCGACGGAATGCAACTAAATGTGAGTGAAAACACTTTCATGGTCTGTAAAAAAAGCGAAGATGGGTTGAAAACAGCCCCAACAGAGCAGAGGTAGATATGTTGCTAGAACCCGTAGACACCGCCAAAGCACGGCAACTATTGAATCAGAGTATGGCCTTGGTGCTCGCAGGGGGACGGGGCAGCCGCCTGAAGCAGTTGACCGATAACCGCGCCAAGCCCGCCGTCCACTTTGGCGGCAAATTCCGTATCATCGACTTCGTGCTCTCCAACTGCATCAACTCCGGCATCCGCCGGGTGGGTGTGGTGACCCAGTACAAGTCCCACAGTCTGTTGCGTCACCTGCAATCGGGCTGGTCTTTCCTGCGCTACCAGATGAACGAGTTCATCGACTTGCTGCCCGCCCAGCAGCGGGTGGACGAGGTGCACTGGTATCGCGGCACCGCAGACGCCATCTACCAGAACGTCGACATCATCCGTGACTACGGTCCCAAGTACATCGTGGTGCTGGCGGGGGATCACATCTACAAGATGGACTACGCCGCCATGCTGCTGGATCACGTGCGCCTCGGCGCCAAGGTGACGGTGGCCTGTATCGAGGTACCACGCTGCGAGGCATCGGCCTTCGGCGTGATGGACATCGACGAGCAACGCAAGATCCGCGCCTTCGTGGAGAAACCGGCCAATCCGCCCGCCATGCCGGGCTGCGAGGATCGCTCGCTGGCCTCCATGGGCATCTACATCTTCGAGGCGGAGTACCTCTACCAGTTGCTGGAAGAGGACATCCACAACCAGGAGTCCAAGCACGACTTCGGCATGGACGTGATCCCGCGCATCGTGGGAGAGGGCAAGGCCTTTGCCCACCCGTTCAACATGTCCTGTGTCGGGGCCAAGGAGGGGCAAAAACCCTACTGGCGCGACGTGGGGACCCTGGATTCGTTCTGGGAGGCGAACATGGACCTTGCCTCCGTGGTGCCCGAGCTCGACATCTATGACGAGAACTGGCCCATCTGGACCAGCCAGAACATGTCGCCACCGGCCAAGTTCGTACAGGACAGAAACGGCCAGCACGGCATGACCATCAACTCCATGTTCGCGGGGGGCTCCATCGTGAGCGGCTCCTTCGTGCTCAACTCGGTGCTGTTCACCAACGTGCGGTTGCACTCCTTCTGTACCCTGGATCAGGCGGTGATCTTCCCCGGGGTCGAGATCGGGGCTGGTTGCCGCTTGCGCCGGGTGGTGGTGGACAAGGGGTGCAAGCTGCCAGACGGCCTGGTGGTGGGGGAGAACGCGGACGAGGATGCACGCCGCTTCTACCGCTCCGAGCAGGGCATCGTGCTGGTGACCAAGCCGATGCTAGCCAAGCTCGGCTAACTTCGTCGACACAGACAAAAAAAGGGAGCCCTGGGCTCCCTTTCTATTGGTGGTCGATTTATTTCTCGCTGACCAGGGCCTTGCCGGCCATCACCATGGCGGTGCCATGCTTGCCACCGGCAGCGGTCACTTGCGGGACGCCATCTTCGTCGGTGTCGCTGCCGGCCCCCTCGATGACGTTCTCGCCGGAGTCGCCGATCCACTCGGCCATCTGCATGCCGCCGTTGACGGTGCCGCGGAACCAGCTCACGTAGCGCTGGGTCAGCTGGGCCAGTTCAAGCTCGGGTGCCTTCTCGGCCCCTTCGTTGCGCAGGTTCAGCATGGCAGAGCGCAGGGCGCCGGAGATAGCGGCCTGGGTCCAGGGGGTGTATTCACCCTGCTTGCCGGCGAGCCAGGTACCGGCCTTGGCATTGAAGTAGGCCTTGTCGGCGGCGATGAAGAGCTCGCGAGCCGCGGTGCGGTACTTGGCATCCGAGGTGGCCAGGAAGGCGGCGGTCAGGCCGCGGATGGCGGCGAACTGCGCGTCGATGGACTGACCGGCGTCAAGCTTGCCGCCCAGGGTCAGACCGTCATGGACCAGGCCGTTCTTGCCCTTTAGGTTGGCGAGGATGAAATCGGCCTGCTTGCGGACCAGTGCGATCGCCTGCTCACCCTGTGGGGTCTTGAGGTTCAGCTCGCCATTGTCACCGGCGGCGTAACCCACCGGTAGCGCATCCTGGGCGCGCTGGAAGATCTGTAGGGCGACTAGGGCGTAGGCGGCGTCGAAGGTGGTGACGTGCCCGGCCTGTTTGCCAGCCTGCCAGCTGTCGACCAGGGTGCCAGCCTTGGGCTCGAAGTGCAGGGCCAGCAGGTTCTTGAAGGTGAGGTTGGAGAGGTTCAGGGCCAGGGAGAAGGCATCGCTGCCCGCCACCGCCTTGCCCAGATCGTTGGTCTGGTTGGCAGCCGGAGCGGCGGCGAACGGGGCACCGTCAAACACGGCGTGGAAGGCCGGGTTCTGATTGGTGTTGGCCGTGCGCTGATCGCTGAAGGCGTAGAACTCGGAGAGGGGCCACAGCAGCATCCAGGCGTCGCGCAACTGGGCGGAGCCGTCCACGACCTCCAGCTTGCCGATGGCACCGGCGTCGTTCTTGCTGGTCTCGGTCACTTTCACCTGATGAGGGAAGTAGACAACCCCCTTGGCCGGATCGTACTGCGGGGTGATTTTGGCGCCCAGGGTCTTGCCGTCAAAGCCGAGCTGATCTTGCAGGATGGCGAGCTTGTCGATGGACTGCTCGGTCAGCATCATGCCGTTGAAGCCGTCGGCGGCAGAAACTCCCAGCTTGTGCTTGCCGTCCTGATCCATGGTGGCGGACGCGGCTTCCACCTCTTCATCGGTCTCGGCCACGTGCATGCCCCCCAGGAAGTCCTGGGACCACATCACTTCCTTGAGCAGGATGCCGCCCACGGCGGCCGGGACCAGCAGGTTGTCACTGCCGCTCCAGCGCAGGGTGGCGTAGTCGCGGAAGTAGGCGGGGACCTGGGTCTTGACGCTCTTCTCGTTGCCCTTGGCGGTCTTGATGGTGATCTGGTCACCGTTGACCGGGGTGGCGTTCACGGCCTGGGCGAACTCCGGGTTGGCGGAGGCGTAGGGCAGGGAGAGGGGATACATGCCCTGGGGAATTTCATCGGCGGGGAAGCCGACGGCCTCGGCCATGGCCAGTACCCGTTTGCCCAGGTCGGCCAGGGTGCCGCCACGGGCCTGGTTTTGCGGCCCGTTTACCAGATGGGGGCCCATGCCGGACTGGTAGTTGAGGGCGTACATTGCCTCTTCGGAGTATTCATAGGATTCGATGCCGGCGGCGAAGTCGAACGGGGTCGGCTCGTCGGCGCGGTTGGCGTCCAGCACATCCAGATCCAGACCGAGGGCCTCGGCCAGCGGCTCGCCGGAGAGCTCGAATTCGGTGTAGGCCAGCATGTTGGCGGCGGTGTTGAACGTCTTGTCCTCCACCTTGACGGCAGCCTGTGCGGCGCTGCTGAGGAGTGCGCAGGCGATCGCCTGCACCAGTACGGTTTTTCTCATGTCCTTCTCACCATATTGTTGATTTTATTATGACGCTTCTCATGAATCTAAATGAGAATGGTGTGCATTATGGGGCAAAGGGCGGGGCTTGAGAAGAAAAAAACCGCGCCCCGGTGGGGTGAAGAGGAGAGGCGCGGCGGCAGGCGTCACATCAGTTTGAAAGGGATGACCAGTCGGCCCGGCTCCACCTTGAGGGCTTCGACCTTGTCCTTGATCCGCGCCTCGTTCTGGCGGCTGCCATCGAGCCGGTAGACGGGGGTCTGGGAGAGGAACAGGGAGAGGGACTGGTTGAAGGTGGGCAAGAGCGGGGAGAGGGCGGTGCCCACGTCCGCCGGCTCGGTCTTGACAGAGATGAGCTCGAGATCGCGCAGATAGATGGCGCCCTGTTCGGCCACGTAGTCGGGGCGGGCACTCAGGGAGAGGCGGATCTTCATCTGCTGGCTGCCCAGCGGGCTCGCCACCTGCAGCTCGCCGGCGGCATCCAGCTCGACCTTGTCGGCCTGGCTGCGGCCGATGCGGCTTTGCATGTCATCGAGTCGGATCTTGCTCGACATGATGCCGGGGATCCCCAGCTGTTTCTCGAAGGCGACTCGCTCCTTGAGGTACTGGTTGATCTCTCCTTCACTGACGCTGTATTGGGTCAGCGAGCAGGCCGCCAGCAGCAGGACGAAGGGGAGCAGAAGCAGGTGTTTCAACATGGGAGGGTTCCATTTTCGGGGCTGTCACAAGAGGTGGCGCCATCTTAGAGGCAAAGTGGGTTGGCCGCCAGTGGGGCCGCCCTGACCGGTTTCTGTCGCATCCCCCATATGGGGATGGCAATCCGTTTTCATTCGAGTAGCTATTTCCCTTCACCGCCAGCAGGCCCGCCCTGGCGTCATCCCCGACATACCCACAGACAAGCTCCTGTTTTAACGATGCAAAATCCCATTGACCCCGCGATTTCAAAGCGAGTATTTTACCGCCGCACAAAGTCAAATTGATAATCATTATCATTTTGAATCTTCTTTGAGGGTATGACGTGAAGACTCGAGTAATGGACAATGGCACACCTGCCGAGGCGAAGATGTCGCCTGATTTCTTGTTTACCTCGTGTCAGGGCACGATCAGTGCCACTGACCTGGGGCAACCCATCACCACCCCCGCCTGCGAGTGGCCCCTGCTGGCACAGCAGATAACCCTGGCCCTCGATGCCGCCAGGGCTGCCGGCTAGACCAACCCTCTGCTGATCGGTGCTTTTGCGTTCGACCCGGCGGAGGCCTCCTGCCTCTATGTGCCCGGCAACTATAAGCGGGGCGAGAAACTGGCCCCGACAGAGCCGTCATCGGTGACAGCGGTTGAGCAGGCCCCCGAGGCCAACGGGGTCATCTCGGTGCAGAGCACCCCGCCGGCCAGCGAATTCCAGGCCTCGGTCAGTGCGGCGCTGGATGCGTTTGCACAAGGTCGGCTCGCCAAGGTGGTGCTGTCGCGCAAACTCACCCTTACCCTGCACCAGCCCGCTGACCCTAAGCAGGTGATGGCCCGTTTGATGGCCCAGAATCCCCACGCCTTCCACTTCTCCCTGCCGCTCGGCCAGGGTCGCCGACTGCTCGGTGCCAGTCCGGAGCTGCTGCTGCGGGTCAGCGGGGGAGAGGTGTTCACCCACCCGTTGGCGGGTTCCGCCCGTCGGGCGAGCGAACCGGCGCAAGACGAAATGGTGGCCCGGGATCTGCTGGCTTCTCGCAAGGATCAGCATGAACACAAGTTGGTGATCGACGAAATCCGCCGGGTGCTGACCCCCCACTGCCGCGAGCTGGCGATCCCCGCTCATCCCTCGTTGATGAGCACAGATACCCTCTGGCATCTGGGCACCCCCATCGCTGGCCGGCTCAATGGCGGCGAGGCATCGGTGCTCTCCTTGGCCTGCCAGCTGCATCCCACCCCGGCCCTGTGCGGCTATCCCACTGATCTGGCCCGCCAGTTCATCCGCGAGCAGGAGCCCTTCCGGCGCGCCCTGTTCAGCGGCATCGTTGGCTGGTGCGACAACCAGGGCAACGGCGAGTGGGCCGTGGTGATCCGCTGCGGCGTGCTCGATGGCCATCAGGTCGAGCTGTTTGCCGGCGCCGGTATCGTCGCGGGCTCGGATCCCGCCATGGAGTGGGCCGAGACCGGCACCAAGCTGGGCACCATGCTCAAGGCACTGGGCCTGGGCTTGGAGGTGGCGCAATGAGCCAATTCAACCGCTTCCTGCCCTATACCCGCTGGCCCGACGAATTGGCCCAGCGTTACCGCGCCAAGGGTTATTGGCGCGGCGAGCCGCTGACCGCCATGCTGGCGCGTCAGTGCGAGCTGGCACCTGACGTCGAGGCCATCCTCTGCGGTGAGCGTCGCTTCAGCTATGGCGAGCTGGACGCCGCCTCGAGCCGGCTGGCCGCGAATCTGGCCTGCCACGGCCTGGGGGTGGGGGATACCGCGCTGGTGCAGCTCCCCAACGTGGCCGAGTTCTATCTGGTGTTCTTCGCCATGCTCAAGGCCGGCATCGCGCCGGTCAACGCGCTCTTTAGCCACAACCGGCTGGAGCTGGCCTCTTACGCCGAGCAGATCCGGCCCCGCCTCTTTATCGGCTCGCTGACCCACCCGCAGTTTGCGAGCAAGGGTCGCGAGAGCGAGCTGCTGGCAAGCATCGGCGCCGAACTGGTGCTGCTGGATGGCGACGCAGGAGAGTTGGGGCTGACCCGCTGGCTTTGCGAGGGGGATGAGGGGAGCTCCCCATCCGTTTCTTTTGCCCCGACCCCGGCGAACGAGGTGGCCTTCTTCCAGCTCTCCGGTGGCAGCACCGGCACCCCCAAGCTCATCCCCCGCACCCACGATGACTACCTGTACAGCGTGCGCCGCAGCAATGAAATCTGTGAATTGGGGCCCCATACCCGCTATCTGTGCGCCCTGCCGGCGCCCCACAACTTCCCCCTGAGCTCCCCTGGCGCCCTGGGGGTGTTCGAGGCGGGCGGCACTGTGGTGCTCGCCTCCGACCCCAGCCCCATCAGCTGTTTCCCGCTGATTGCCCGCCACCGGGTCAATCTCACCTCGCTGGTGCCGCCGGCGGTCTCGCTCTGGCTGCAGGCCGCGGAAGCGGATCCCACAGCGCGCACCCAACTGGCGAGCCTCGACTTGCTGCAAGTGGGCGGCGCCAAGCTGGGGGAGGCGGTGGCCAGCAAGATTGGGCCGCTGCTCGGTTGCCGGCTGCAGCAGGTGTTCGGCATGGCGGAAGGGCTGGTCAATTACACCCGGCTGGACGACCACGACGAGAAGGTGATCCATACCCAGGGCTGCCCCATGAGCCCGGACGACGAGGTGCGCATCCTCGATGAGGCGGGCAATCCGGTTGCCCCCGGCGAGTCTGGCGCCCTGCACACCCGTGGCCCCTATACCTTCCGCGGCTACTACCAGAGCCCGGCCCACAACGCCCGGGTGTTCGATAGCGAGGGTTTCTACTGCTCCGGCGACCTGGTAGTACAGGATGCCGATGGCTACCTCACCGTGGTGGGGCGGCAGAAGGATCAGATCAACCGGGGCGGCGAGAAGATCGCGGCGGAAGAGGTGGAAAACCAGCTGCTGCACCACCCTGCCATCACCCATGCGGCCCTGGTCTCCATGCCCGACAGCGCCATGGGGGAGAAGAGCTGCGCCTTTATCGTCAGCACGGATCCCGCCTTGAAGCCGCTGGCCTTGCGCAAGTTTCTGCGCGAGCGCGGGGTGGCGGACTTCAAGCTGCCCGACCGTTTCGAAACCCTGGATGCCCTGCCCATGACGGCGGTGGGCAAGATTGACAAGCAGGGGCTGCGGGCGCGCATTGCGCACGCCATCGCCGCCAGCAAACCCCTGACAACAGCATAAAACTAAAAAGGAATCATGACGTTATGGCTATCCCAACCCTGAACAATTACGCCATGCCCAGCCAGTGGAAGGCCAACAAGGTCAACTGGTCTCTGGATCCCAAGCGCGCCGCCCTGCTGATCCACGACATGCAGGAGTACTTCACCGCCTTCTATGGCGAAAACAGCCCGCTGATTGCGGCGCTCACCGAGCAGCTGGCCGCCGTGCGCAAGCAGTGCAAGGCCCTCGGCATTCCGGTCTTCTACACCGCCCAGCCCAAGGATCAATCCCCTGAAGATCGCGCCCTGCTGAGCGACATGTGGGGCCCGGGTCTCAACAAGCGGCCCGAGCAGCAGCAGGTGGTGGCAGCGCTGCGCCCAGAGCGGGACGACACCGTGCTGGTCAAGTGGCGCTACAGCGCCTTCCAGCGCTCCGAGCTGGAGCAGATGCTCAAAGCGCTGGGGCGGGATCAGCTGATCATCGGCGGCATCTACGGCCATATCGGCTGCATGATGACCGCCTGCGACGCCTTCATGCGCGACATCCAGCCCTTCTTCCTGGCGGACGGGGTGGCGGACTTCTCCCTGGCCGACCACCAGATGGCGCTCGACTACGTGGCGACCCGTTGCGGCAAGGTGATCCCCTGCGAGGAGGTGCTGGCCCTCGCCCCTGCCTCCGCTTCTGCCGCCCAGACCAGTCAGCTGCCCACCAATCCGTTGCTGACGTATGAGGGGCTCAAGGCGCGGCTGCTGAGTCATATCGACGAGGATGAAGGGGAGTTTGACCCTGACGAGAACCTCATCGACTACGGTCTGGATTCGGTGCGGATCATGGCCCTGCTCACCGAGTGGCGCGCCGCCGGGGTGGAGCTCGGCTTCGTGGATCTCGCCAAGCTGCCGACCCTCAACGGCTGGTGGCGCCTGATCGAAGCCAGGCTGGCAGCCCAGGCGCTGGAGGTGACCCCATGAATCGCTTCCCCTTGACCATCCCCCAGCAGGGGCTCTGGTCCGGACATCTGCTCAACGACGACAAGGCGATGTTCAACACCGCCGAGTGCATCGCCTTCGACGGCAAGGTCGAGGCGGCCGTGCTGGCCGCGGCCCTTGCCAAGGCGGTAGGGGAGTGCGAGGCGCTCAAGGGCCACTTCGAAGACGATAAGGAGGCGGTCTGCTTCGTCTCGCATGAGCTGCCCCTAGCCTATGAAGAAATCTCCCTCGAGCACGATGACGAGACGCTGGCCCGCGCCTGGGCCTGGGCCGATCTGCGCCGCCCGTTCGAGCTGACCCAAGAGGCACCCTGCCGTTTCGCCCTGCTGCGCGGCCCCGGCCGCGATTATCTCTACAGCTGCGTGCACCACATCGCCCTCGACGGCTTTGGCACCACCTTGCTGTTCCAGCGCATCGCCGAACTGTATGCAGAGGGGCTGGCCGGTGAGATGAACTCCCCATCCCCCTTCGGCTCGTTGGCTGAAGTGCTGGCAGAAGAGGCGAGCCGCGAGCAGAGCGGCAAGAACGACGCCGCCCGCGCCTTCTGGCAGGAGCAGCTGCAAGGCTGGCCCGAGGTGAAGTCCTTTGGCGAGACCCGCGCACCGATCGCCGCCGAATTTATCCGCGAGAGCCGTCCGCTGCCGGCGGCGCTCTGGCAATCCCTGACCGGCTTTGCCGACGAGCACAAGCTGGGTTGGCCCGATCTGCTGCTGGCCGGTCTCTCGGCCCAGCTGTCGCTGTCGAGCGGCCAGGATAAGACCCTGCTCGGCCTGATGATGATGAACCGCATCGGCTCGGCGTCGCTGACCGTACCCTGCATGCAGATGAACATCACCCCCCTTGCTCTGGAGCTCGAAGAGGGGCTGGATCTGGCGGAGGCCGCCGGCGCCGTGGCCAAGGCCAAGCGCGGGGTGCGCAAGCACCAGCACTACCGTTACGAGCTGTTGCGCCGCGACCTTGGCCTGGTGGGGGGCGACAAGCGGCTGTTCGGCCCGCTGGTCAACATCATGCCGTTTGATCACGCTCGCCGCTTCGGGCCGCTATCTGCCCATATTCTCAACATCAGCGCCGGCCCGGTGGAGGATCTCACCATCGAGGTGCAGGTTGGCGTTGATGGCCAGCCCAGACTGGATCTGGACGCCAACCCCGGCTGCTACCAGCAGGGGGATCTGGCAGCCATCGCCGATACCCTGTTTGCCCTGCTGGGCCGCTGGCTGGCCGAGCCTGCCCGGACTCTGGGGACGCTCAAGGCCGACTGGCTGGCCGAGCAGCGAGCCAGCGCCCTGATCGCCGGCCCCTCCCATGAAGTGATCAAGGCTCGGCCTGTGCTGGAGGCGCTCTGCCATTTCGCCGCCCAGACCCCGGACAAGATTGCCTTGATTCAGAGCACGGCGCAGGGAGAGGCCCGCTTCAGCTACGAGGCGCTGCTGGCCAGAGCCGAACAGATGGCGGCCGCCCTGCAAGCCGCAGGCGTCGTCCCCGGCGACAAGGTGGGGGTCATGCTGGCCCGCACCCCCCAGGCCATCTTCGCCCAACTGGCGGTACTGCTGGCGGGCGCCGTCTATATGCCCCTCGACCCCGAGCAGCCGCTGGAGCGTCAGGGCCATATCCTGCGACTGGGGGAGGTCAAGACCCTGATCACCCAGGCCGAGTACCGCCACAAGCTGGCCAGCCTGTTTGAGGGGCGCACCCTGCTGGCGGGGGATCTGGTGAGTGATAACCGCTTGAACCAGCCGGCCGCCGGCCGCGCCGTCGCCTACCTGATGTTCACCTCGGGCTCGACCGGCCTGCCCAAGGGAGTGGCGGTGAGCCACGGCGCGCTGGATCACTTCGCCGCCGCCGCCCACTGCCGTTATCACCTGGATGAAGAGGCGCGGATGCTGCAATTCGCCCCCTTCAACTTCGACGCCAGCATCGAGGAGGTGTTCGCCACCCTGAGTGCCGGTGCCACCCTGGTGCTGCGCACCGACGCCCTGCTTGAATCCATGCCCGCCTTTGCGGCCGGGGTGGAGCAGATGGGGATCACCCACCTCGACCTGCCCACCGCGTTCTGGAACGAGTGGGTGGTGGCGCTGACGGCGGGTCAGGCCCACATTCCTGCCGGGCTTACCGCCGTCATCATCGGCGGCGAGGCGGTCTACCCCGAGCAACTGGCCCAGTGGCAGCGCCAGGGCCGCTCCGATGTGCGCCTGTTCAACACCTACGGCCCCACCGAAACGACCGTGGTGGTGACCACCCAGGAGCTGCAACAGGAAGACCCGAGCCAGGCCCAGTTGCCCATAGGCCTGCCGCTGCCCGGCATGCAGGCGCTCATCCTGGGGGCGGGGGAGCAACCCGCCAAGGAAGGCGAGCTGGTGCTGCTCGGCCCGCAGCTGGCCAACGGCTATGTGGGGGGCGTGCAAGGGAGCTTTGGCACCCTGCGGGTTGGCGCGGAGCAGATGCCCGTCTATCGCACCGGCGATCGGGTGCGCCTGGTGGATGGCCGGCTGGTCTATCTGGGTCGGCGCGACAACGAGTTCAAGATAAGCGGCTATCGCATCCAGCCCGGTGAGGTGGAGGCCCAACTGCTGGCCCTGCCGGGGGTGGACGAGGCGTGCGTGCAGGGGGTGAGCATCGGCAGCGTGCGCCGGCTGGTGGCCTTCGTGGCGGGGGCGGAGCGCGACAGCCGGGTCATCAAGGCGCAACTGGCCAAGGTGTTGCCCGCAGCCATGATCCCCACCGACTATCGCCACTATGACCAGCTGCCCCGCACCGGCTCCAACAAGCTGGATCGCAAGGCCCTGCTGGCCGCCTACCAGGCGGGCGGCGAAGCCCTGACCCTGGGCAGCGAGACCGAGAACCGGGTCGGCGCCATCTGGCAGCAGATCCTGGGGCTCGCCACCATGGCGCCCACGGACAACTTCTTCGAACTGGGGGGCCAGTCCCTGCAGACCATCCAGATCGTCAACCGGCTCGGCGCCGAGTTCGGGGTGCAGGTCAAGGTCTCTGACGTGTTCGATCACCCGCGCCTCGACGACTTCTGCCGTTTCCTCGACGGCCTGCTTGCCGAGGACGAAGAGAGCGTGGAGATGGTGTGGTGATGGATAAGGAGCAACAAGCAATGACCTTTGATTTCACTGGCAAGCGGGTCTGGGTGACCGGAGCCGGGCGCGGCATCGGCCGTGAGGTGGCGACGCAGTTCGTGGCGGCCGGCGCATCCGTGGTGGGGCTGGATCTGGCGTTTCCCGAAGCTGACTACCCCTATGCCACCCGGCTGCTCGATATTGGCGACTCGAAGGCGGTCAACGCCTGCTGCGCAGCGCTGCTGGCGGACGGCGGGCTCGATGTGCTGGTGAACGGGGCCGGGGTGCTGCGCCTCGGCCCCACCGAGACTCTGAGCGATGACGACTGGCACGACTGCATGACGGTCAACGCCAGCGGTGTCTTCTATCTGCTGCGGGCCCTGGTGCCCCACTTCAAGGGGCAGCGGCGCGGTGCCATCGTCACCATCGGCTCCAACGCCGCCCATGTGCCGCGCATGCAGATGGCGGCCTATTGCGCCTCCAAGGCGGCGGTCACCAGCCTGACCCAGACGGTGGGGCTGGAGCTGGCCCCCTTCGGCGTGCGCGCCAACCTGGTGTCGCCGGGCTCGACGGATACCCCCATGCTGCGCGGCATGCTGCCAAGCGAGGAGGCCATGGCCCGCACCATTGCCGGGTTGCCGGAGCAGTTCAAGCTCGGCATCCCCTTGCGCAAGGTCGCCACCCCGGCGGAGATCGCCCATACCGTCCTCTTCCTGGCCTCGGATCTGGCCAGCCACATCACGCTGCAGGATCTGGTCGTCGACGGCGGCGCCACCCTGAGTGCCTGAGGCTTGAGAAACAGATGAACAATATGATTTTGCTGTTGAAACAGCTGGAACGGCAGGGAGTGAAGCTTGGGCTGAACGAGAAAGGCCAGCTTATCTCCCAGTCGAGCAAGGAGGCGGTGACACCGGCCATCGGCGCCACCATCAAGGCCCACAAGGATGAGCTGGTGCGCTGCCTGGCGGCCCGCGCCGCTTTCGAAGAACCTATCGCCACCGAGGGCGCCCGGCAGGGGCCGCTCTCCTCGTCCCAGAGCGGGCTCTGGTTTATCGAGCAGTATGAGGAGGCCTCCCACCTCTACAACATGCCGGTCTATTTTCGCGTCAAGGGAGAGCTGGACACGGTGGCACTGGAGTTTGCCTTCGACCACCTGTTTGCCCGCCACCCCAGCATGCGCACCCGCTTCATCAAGGACGAGGCGGGCAGGGGGGCCCAGGAGATCCTGCCCCACACGCCCTTCAAGCTGCAGCTTGAGGACGTGAGCACAGAGCCCATTGCCGAGCGGGAGGCCTATGTGGCCCGCCGGGTGCGCGAGGAGATCGGGCGCCCCTTCTCCCTGACCAAAGGGGATCTGAGTCGGGTGCATCTTATTCGGCTGGGCAGCCGCGAACACGTACTGCTGATCACCCAGCACCACATCATCTCCGACGGCTGGTCGGTCAAGAACATGTTCGCGGATCTCAAGCGTGCCTTTCTTGCCCATCAGAACCGCGAGCCCCTGCAGGTGAGCGAGCTGCCGCTTACCTACATCGACTATGCCCGCTGGTTCAACTCGCCGCGTTTTCTCGATTATCACGCCGAGTTCAAGCCGTTCTGGGTCGACCGGCTCGGTGGCAGCCCCGAGGTGCACGGTCTGCCGCTCGACAAGCCGCGCCCGGCCCATCAGGACAGCGGCGGCGAGCTGGTCTTCTCCACCATCGAGAGCGACCTGTGGGAGAGTTTCAAGCGTCTCTGTCAGCGCCACAGCACCTCCAACTTCATCGGTCTGCACGCCCTGTTTGCCCTGCTGATGGTGCGCCAGAGCGGCGAGAAGGAGGTGGTGATCGGCACCCCGCTCGCCTATCGCGAGCGCCACGAGATCGAGTCGCTGGTGGGCTTTTTCGTCAATACCCTGGTGCTGCGCACTCAACTCAGCGGCAAGCCCAGCTTTGTCGACTATCTGCAGCAGTGCCGGGAGGAGGATCTGGCGGCCTTCGATCACCAGCTCTACCGCTTCGAGGCGCTGGCCGAGGCCATCGGCGCGGATCGCACCACCGCCATCAACCCCATCTTCCAGATCATGCTGGTCTATCAGGCCAAGGTGGACTTCAACGATCTCATCCCCGGTTGCCAGCTGGTGGAGGAGACCTCGCCTGTGTTGCCGGCCAAGACCGACATTTCGGTCAAGGTGACCGAGCTGATGGACTCCGTCCGGGTGGACTGGCTGTTCGCCACCGCCCTGTTCGAGCAGGAGACCATCCAGGCTTATGCCGATCGCCTGCTGCACCTGATGCGCGCCGTGGTGGCGGCCCCCGAGACCGACATCTGGCAACTGCCGCTGGAGGCGGGCACCGACCAGGCCGCGCTGGCCGCCGAGCTTGCAGACCTGCCGCCGGATTACCCGAGCCGCGACACCCTGCTCTGTCATATCGAGCGGCGCGCTATTCAGTTACCGGACGCGTTGGCGGTCAGCGACGGCGCGCAATCGTTGACCTATGGCGAGCTGGAGGTGCGTGCCAACCAGTTGGCTCACTGGCTGCTGGCTCAGGGCGTCACCTCGGGCGCCGCCATCGGCATCCAGGCCAGGCGCGATGTCGCCTTCGTCATCGCCCTGCTCGCCTGCTGGAAGGCGGGGGCGGCCTATGTACCGCTGGATCCTGCCTATCCCGCCGAGCGACTGGCCCATATCCTCACCGACGCGGGCATCAACCTGGTGCTGGGGGGCGTGCCGGACCCGCACCTTGGCGAGGCGCTGGCGGGAACGACTGCCGAATATCACGATCTGCACGGGCTTGCGCTGGACAAGATGCCAACCAGCACGCCCGCACTGCCCCGGGACGCCGCCATGCTGGCCCAGATCATCTACACCTCCGGCAGCACCGGCCTGCCCAAGGGGGTCATGGTGGAGCAGGGCAGCCTGGTCAACCTGATGGCGGATCACGGTGATCGCATCGCCCTTGGGAAGGGTGGCGCCATGTTCAACTGCATGTCCCTCTCGTTTGATGCCGGCAACATGACCAGCTTGCTGCCGCTCTACTGCGGCGCGGCCCTGCACTTTGGCGAGCCGGGCGAGGGGGTGATCAGTGCCGCGATCGCTTGTGGTGCCAGCCACATGATCCTGCCCACGGCGCTGTTGGCAAATCTATTGCCCCCGGCGGAACTCGGTTCCCTCAAGGCCATCGGTTTTGGCGGCGAGGCGTGCCCGAGCAGCCTGGTGGAGCGTTGGGGGGAGCGGGTGGCGCTGTTCAACATGTACGGCCCGACCGAGTGCACCGTCACCGCGCTCTGCGCGCGGCTCACCCCGGGGGCGCCCATCACCATAGGTCGACCCGTCAACCACCTGAAGGCGCTGATCCTGGATGAGGCGGGCAACCTCTGCCCGGTGGGGGTCCCCGGCGAGCTCTGCCTGGCGGGGCTGGGGCTGGCCCGTGGCTACCTCAATCTGCCAGAGCGCACCCAGGAGGCCTTTATCGAGCTGGCGCTGGCGGAACGTACCCATCGCCTCTATCGCACCGGCGATCGGGCCCTGCTGCGCCGCGACGGCAACATCCAGTATCTGGGCCGGATAGACGAGCAGATCAAGCTGCGCGGCTATCGCATCGAGCCGGGGGAGATAGAGACCCGGCTCGCCGAATTGTGCCCGGCGATGCGCCAGATCAAGGTGGTGGTGCAGGAGGGGCGCCTGCTCGCTTACGCCTGTCTGCAGGCCGGGGCGAGCGAGCCCGACGGCGATGCCCTGCTGCAGCGGGCCGGCGAGTGCCTGCCCGAATACATGGTGCCGGCGCGCCTCTGCTGGCTGCCCGAGATCCCGCTCACCCCCAACGGCAAGCTGGACTTGCGCCGCCTGCCCGCCATCGTCTGGCAGCAGAGCAAGGGCGAGCCGCAAAACGAACTGGAGCAGACCGTGCTCGCCATCTGGCAAGGGGTGCTCAAGCAACCGCTCGGGGTGGAGGATGACTTCTTCCGCTTGGGCGGTGACTCCATCCTCAGCATCCAGCTCACCACCCGGTTGCGGGATGCGGGGCTGCACTGCAGCGTGAAGGACGTGTTCGAAGCCAAGACGGTGCGCCGCCTCTGCCGCCAGCTCGGCCAGCAGCAGGCGGTCAGCCACAGGAGCGAGCAGGGCAGCCTGACCGGCGAGTTCCCGCTCCACCCCATTCAGCACTGGTTCTTCGAACAGGGCTTTGCCAAGTCCGGTCACTGGAACCAGGGGGTGATCCTGCGCCTGCCGGCCGGGGTGGATGATGAGGCCCTGCGCGGCTGGCTGGATACCCTGCGCCAGCACCACGATGCCCTGCGCCTGGCGGTGACCCCGACCGGCCAGCGCTACCTGGCCGAACTGCCATTGCCGCCGTTGCCGACCCTGGATGCCGCCAATCTCGATGAGGTCGAGCTGCAGGCCCGCCTGACCGAGCTGCAGGGAGATTTCGACCCTGCCAGCGGTCACACTTTGGCCTGGGCCCGCCTGCGCAATATCTCTTTGGAGGGCGAGTGCGAGACGGTGGAGGGACTCTTCCTTGCCTTCCATCATCTGGTCATCGATGCGGTCTCCTGGCGCATTCTGGCCGAAGATCTGGCACGGGTGAGCAGGGGTGAGCCGCTGCCCGCCAAGGGCAGCAGCTATCGCCAGTGGGGTGAGGGGCTCGCGGCCTACGCCAAACGGGAAGAGGATCAGCTTGGCTTCTGGCTGGCTCAGGGAGAGGGCAGCCAGGGTCACCTGCTGATCGCTGCGCGCGCCACCGATGGCCGCGCCGCCGCCAGCCTGCTGCAACTGAGTCAGGAGACCACGGCTCGGCTCATCGACGCCGCCAACCAGGCCTACTTTACCCGGGTGCCCGACCTGCTGCTGGCGGCCCTGACCCGTACCCTGAGCGAGCTGGGTTACGGCAATCGTCACTGCGTGATGCTGGAAGGACACGGCCGCGAGGCCATCGATGCTGAACTGGACGTGAGCCGTACTCTGGGCTGGTTCACCAGCACCTACCCGCTGGCGCTGGCGGATGCCAAGGAGTGGGATGCGCTGGTGTGCGCCACCAAGGAACAGCTGCGCGCCGTGCCGGACAAGGGGGTGGGCTTCAACGCCCTGCGACTGCACCACCCCCGTGGTTGGGCACTGCCCGAAGCCCTGATCGTCTTCAACTACCTGGGGGTCAGCCATCAGGGCGAGGCCGCTCAGCCCTGGCAGCCCCTGCCGCTGGCGCCGGGGGCACCTACGTCCCCTGACAACCTGCCGCGGGAACTGGTCAGTCTGCATGGGGGCGTGTTTGATGGCCGCCTCACCCTGCGCCAGGTGGGCGCCCTCAACCAGCAAGGGAGCGACGCTCTGATGGCGCGGCTGGCGGACAACCTGACGGCGCTGGTGGAGCACTGCTGCAACCTGAAGGCGCCGCGCCATACCCCGAGCGACTTCCCGGGGCTTGACCTCTCGCAAGCTGGGCTCGATCGGGTGCTGGCCGGGCGCGAGGTGGAGACCCTGCTGCCCATGACCTCGCTTCAGCAGAGCATGTTCCATCACAGGGCGCTGCTGCCCCGGGATCACGCCTATCACCTGCAGACCGAGATGGACTATCACCAGCCGCTGGACGTGGCGGTCTACCGTCAGGCCTGGCAGGGGCAGATTGCCCGCTGGCCGGCCCTTCGCAGCGAACTGGTACTGGCGGACGGGGTGGCGCTGCAGCGCATTCTCAAGCACGCCGAGTTGCCATTCCACTATGAGGACTTGTCCGAGGTGGGAAATGCAGAGACACGGGTCCAGGCATACCGCGAGCAGGATCTGGCCCGCCCGATCCCGCTGGAGCAGGCCCCCCTGCTGCGCCTTGCCTGTTTCAAATTGGCCCCCGATCACCACAAGGTGATCTTCAGCGCCCATCACGGCGTGCTGGATGGCTGGAGCGGTCCCGTGTTGCTGGGCTCCCTGCATCGCGGCTATCAGGCGCTGATGAACGGCCTGCTGCCACAAGCCGAGCCGGATACCGCCTGGCTCGAATTTGGCGGCCATATCGCCAGCCAAGCCCGCAGCGCCGAGGCTTACTGGCAGGGGCGTGGCGAGCTGCTAACAAAGCCTAACGATCTCGCCTGCCTGTTCGGGGTGACGCTGGACGCTGGCTCAAGCGGGCGCCATACCCAGCAGCGACCGGCGGTGTGCGCTAGGGTGTTGCCGGCCGAGGTGGCGACCCTGCTCGCCCATCGTGCCCGCGACCTTGGCGTGACCGCGGGCCTGTTGGCCCAATATGCCTGGCACCGTCTGCTGGCACGCCGCTCTGGCGATGCCGTCACTCTGGTGGGCAACGTGACCCCGGGCCGGGATTACCCCATCGAGGGGATCACCGCGAGCGTCGGGCTCTATATCAACAGCCTGCCGTTGGCCCTGGCGTGGCGCACCGAGCTGACCCTGGCCGAGCATATCGCCCGGTTGCAGGCCGATCTGATGGCACTCAACGAGCACGGCACCCAGTCGCTGGCGGCACTGACCAAAGGCCGGGCGCGTCTGTTTCAGAGTCTGTTCGTGTTCGAGAACTACCCCATACCGGCGGCCCCTGTCGCCCCCGAACCTCACCAGCTGGTGCCACGCTTTGGCACCGTGGTGGAGAAGGTGGAGCTGCCGCTCTCCTTGGTGGTCAGCAGCCGGGGTGAGACGCTCCAGCTGCGCCTCGAGTTCGATGGCGAGCAGATCCCCGAGGCACGGGCAGAGGCGGTGCTGGCTGACTGGCTGGTCGAGCTCGGCTGGCTGGCGCAGGCGGATCTGAGCCAACCGGCCAGTGTGGTGGCGACGGCACTGCCCCCGGTGATGCCGCAGGTGGTCGCCACCAGGACGGAGCCCGGTCTGGCTCAGCCGCCGGCCGAGGCCCGCGTGCTGGTGGCTCTGTGGGAGCGCCAGTGTGGCGTGCCCGGCATCTGGCAGCAGACCTTGTGTGAACTCGGGGTGGATTCGGTGCAGCAGCTCGCCCTGCTGGCGGCCCTCAACGAGGCGTTTGGCCAGGAGCGGGCGCCGCTCAGCCTGCAGACCCTCAAGGCCCATCCATCCCCCAGCCGGCTCTATCGGCACTGGCTGGTGCGCCAAACGGAGGCCGCACTATGACGGTGACCATCAAGCATAAGGCTCAACTCGTGCAAACCCGGCCCGCCCCCCGTGAGGGGGCGGCCAACCTGGGTGCGCGGCTGGCCGCCTGTCTGGCCGCCAGTCCGCTGGCCCCCGCCATCCGTATGGGCGGGGAGGGCATCAGTGAGGGCGGATCAGATGAGCAGTGGCTCAGCTACGGCGCGCTCAATGTCAGGGTCGGCGAGATTGCCGCCCGATTGCAGGGGCTGGCGGTGGGGGAGCGGGTCGGCCTCTATCTCTCCCGCAGCCCCGATCTGGTGGCCAGCCTGCTGGCCTGCCTGCGGCTCGGTCTCACCTTCGTGCCCCTTGAGCCGGACTTTCCGGTGGAGCGGCTGCAGGGGATCGCACGCCAGGCGCGCCTGTCGGCGGTGATCTGCGACGGCGACAGGCCGGCTCCCGCCTTCGGCTGTCCGCTGCGTACCCTCGATGGCCCGGCAGCGGCAGGGCCCGTCTCCTGGCCCCAGGTGGATGACGCCCTGGCTGCCTACATGATGTTTACCTCGGGTTCCACCGGCGAGCCCAAGGGGGTGGTCATCAGCCGGCGGGCCCTGCTCTGCTTCCTCGACGGGATCCGCGAGCGGCTCGGGCTTTCACCTGGCTGCCACTGGCTCTTCATCACCACCCCGGCCTTCGACATCTCGCTGCTGGAGATGCTGGGGCCGCTCTGGGGCGGTGGCCGGCTGACGGTGGCCGGCGGTGAGCACAACAAGGATCCCCTGGGGATGCTGGCCCTGCTCGAGGCCGACCCCTCCATCAACTGGCTGCAGGCCACCCCGGCCTGCTGGCGCATGCTGCTCAAGGCGGGCTGGCAGGGGCGCAATACCCTCACCGCCCTGTGCGGTGGCGAGGCGCTGGACTCAGGGTTGGCCGAGCAGCTCTGTGCCCGCACCCGGCGGCTGTGGAACTGCTACGGGCCGACCGAGGCCACCGTCTGGTCGCTGGTGAGCGAGGTGCGCTGGCCGCCGGTTGGCGGGCAGATCACCATCAGCCACAGCCTGCCCGGCTATCGTCACTGGGTGCTGGACGAGGCGGGGCAGCCGGTGGCAGAGGGGGAGTGCGGCGAGCTCTGCATCGAGAGCCCGGCCCTGTGCGAGGGGTACTGGCGCAAGCCTGCCTTGACCAGCGCGGCCTTCCTGCGCCTTGCCACCCACCGCCTCTATCGCACCGGCGATCGGGTGCGCCTCCTTGGGGCGGACCGCTTCCTCTATCTGGGACGGCGCGACGATCAGGTCAAGCTGCGGGGCTTTCGCATCGAGCTCGGGGAGGTGGAGGCGGGGCTGCGCCGCCAGGCCGGGGTGCAGGAGGCGGCGGTGCGTCTGGTGGGTGAGGGGGACGATGCCATGCTGGTGGGCTACGTGGAGGCGAAAAGCGGGGTGACTCTCAATCGCCTCGCCCTGCGCAAGGGGCTGCAGGCGACGCTGCCGCACTACATGGTGCCGGCGCGGCTCATCCTGCTGGATGCCCTGCCCAAGACCGGCAGCGGCAAGCTCGACAGAAAGGCGCTGCCATTACCGGGGTGACAAAGGGCTTGCAGGCTCGATGCCTCAATAACAGGGTGCTGGCACGGATCCTCTTGCTGGATGCCCTGCCCAAGACCGGCAGTGGCAAGCTCGACAGAAAGGCGTTGCCTTTGCATGAGTAAGCTGTCTTGCCGGATGGTAAGAGCGATGGATAAAAAGAAGCCCGCATCATGCGGGCTTCTTGTTGGCTGTAAACCGAGGGGGCTTAGTGAGCGATGGGGGCGGCATCCGGTTTGGTGAGCAGGCGCTCGACGTCGTCGATCACCTTGAGGGCCGCCTGGGGGCCGCCGGTGGAGGTCCAGAGAGACCCGTCCACGGCGCCGAAGCGCTTGCCCTTGATGGCGCCGAGCTGCTGGAAGGCCGGGGTCTGCTCGGCCTGCTTCATGGCATCCACCGCATCCCCGCTGGTGCTGAGGGTGCCGATCACCAGCCAGTCACCGTCCAGCAGGTTGAGGGATTCGAGGCTCAGGGCCGGGGAGTGGGGGCTCTTGTCGCCAATCTGGTGGGACGGTCGGGTGAGCCCCATCTCGGTGACCACGCTGCTGGCAAAGGTGCCGCCGTGCATGTAGCTCGGCCCCTTGGGGTTCCAGCGCACTATGCTCATCTGCTCCCCCTGATGCTTGGCGAGCTTGCTGCGGGCCTCTGCCAGGCGGGCCTCATACCGGGTGAGGAACGCCTTGGCCTCGGCCCCCCGGTTCATCGCGTCGGCGCTGCGACCGAACACGGTTTTCCAGGGCTCGCCCCAGTTGCCGGTGACGACGGTAGGGGCGATCTCCTTGAGCAGGGCCAGGAGCTCGGGCTTGGTCTGGCCGGTGAGGATGAGGTCCGGCTCCAGATCGATGAGGGTCTCCAGATTGGGGTTGTCCAGATCCCCGACCACGGCGATCTCCTTGCCCGCCTTGTCCAGCAGATAGCGGGGCAGGGTGGACTGGCCGCGTCCATTGACGGTGCCTACCGGCTGCACCCCCAGAGTCAGGGCGCTGTCGAGATCGAGTTCGCTCAACACGACGACCCGCCGGGGCGCATCGGGGACGCTCTGGGACTGGCCGTTGGCATCGATGACCTGGCGGCTGCCCGCCTGGGCCTGGAAGCCCGTCAGGCTGGCCAGCATGAGCAAGGTGGCCAGCGGGGAGAAGATCTTCATGGTGACATCCTTATGGGTGAAATCGGTGGGCCGGAGTCTGTGAAAAGTGCCTGAGAGCCGCCCGGCCAGCCCCGAATGGGCGGGGACATGCTACCACAAAGCAAGTGAGAAGCGTTGTCATTTGTGTTTGTGGCATGACCTCGGCTTGCTTTGGTACCATCGCAGGCCCCTGTCAGGAGCCTTTCATGTTGCCTCGTTGTCCCTCACTCGATGGACCCTTTGTCCGTCAATTCGATACCTTGTGCCTGCCGGGTCTTGAGACGCTGCCTCTTCATCGGGTCTGTTTTGATCCCGCCGCCTTCTCGCCGGAGTGCTTTGGGGCGCAGGGCATCATCCTGCCTGCTTCATTGCAGGGGGCTGCCCCCAGGCGCCTCGGGGAGTTTCTGGCAGGGCGTCTCGCAGCCCGTGAGGCCCTGCGACCCTTCGGTCTTGCAGGATGCAGCGTGGCCATCGGCGCTGCCCGGGAGCCACTCTGGCCTGAAGGGGTGGAGGGGAGCATCAGCCACAGCCGGCTGGCGGGAGAGGGGGTGGCCCTGTGTGCGGTGCGTCCGGGCCAGGAGGGAATCGGGCTGGATCTGGAGGCCTGGCTCGATGGCGACCAAGGGGCGCAGCTCTGGCCCGGCATCATGGATGGGGAGGAGTGGGGGCGGCTGGAGGCGGGGGTTCACGACGCCCAGCTGAGCCTGGCAGAGGGACTGACCCTGGTGTTTTCCGCCAAGGAAAGCCTCTTCAAGGGGCTCTATTCCCGGGTGGGGCGCTACTTTGACTTTCTCGATGCCCGCTGGCTCGCCATGACGGCGCAGACTCTCACCCTGGAGCTCAAATGCCCGCTGACACCGACCCTGCCAGCTGGCTGGCGCTGCACCCTGCACTGGCAAGCCCTGCCGGGGGGCGTGCTCACCGTCTTGCTGCTGTGAGCACGATGCCAGCGCCCGGATAACGCCAACGCAAAGCCCAGAGAAAGAAACCGCCATCAGGCGGGTTCTTTCTCTGGCACAGGGTCAGGGTCAGGCCGACACGCCATGGTCGGCGCGCAGGCGAGGCACTTCGTCAGCGCGTCGGCGGGGCACGATGACAGGGGCCCCGTCGCCGGGGGCGTGCAGTATGTCCACATCGGTCTGGTAGAGGCGATCGATGAGGGGCTTGGTCACCACCTCCCGGGCTGGGCCCATGGCCTGGATGGCGCCATCCCCCAGGGCAATCAGCTCGTCGCAGTAGCGGGCGGCGGTGGCGAGATCGTGGATGACGATAAGCACCGTCTTGCCCTCGGCGGCGACCCGATGGATGGCCTCCATCACCTCGGTCTGGTGGCCGATGTCCAGCGCGCTGGTGGGCTCGTCCAGCAAGATGATGTCCGCATCCTGTGCCAGCACCATGGCGAGCCACACCCGCTGGGCCTGACCGCCGGACAGCGAACTGGCGCTCTGGTGCCAGATGGCATCGAGCTGCATCCGCTCCCGGGCCCAGTCCACCATGCGGGCATCTTCCTCGCTCCACTGATTGAACCAGCCCTGATGGGGATGGCGGCCATATTGCACCAGCTGCTCCACCAGGATACCGGGGGGGACCAGGGGACGTTGGGGCAGATAGGCGAGTTCCCGAGCCAGGGCTTTGGCGCCATAGGCACCGAGTGGCTTCTCCTTGAGCAGGATCTCCCCGGACCGGGGCTGCTCCTGTCCCGCAAGGAGCTTGAGCAGCGTGGATTTGCCGCCGCCGTTGGGGCCGACGATCCCCACCAGTTTGCCCCGGGGGAGGGAGAAGGATATCTCCTTGAAGATGGTCTTTTGCGGGTAGCCGAACTGGAGTCGGTTCACGGTGAGCGTCATCGGGCGGCCCTCGGTCTGTATTGAAAATGGATGAATGCCATGGTCAGTCGGCCTTCTGGCGATCTTTGAGCAGGATGAAGAGCAGCAGCAGGCCGCCGAGAATGCGGGTCATGATGCCGGTAGCCACTTCGTGGGGGCTGGCCAGCACCCGCACCAGGGTGTCACTGGCGAGCAGCATCAGGGCGCCGCACAGGGCGGCAATCCAGAGCGGCACGATGCGATCCCGGCTGAGCCAGGAGGCAAGGATGGGGGCCGCCATGGCAATGAAGACCACGGGGCCGCCGATGGCGGTGCCAAGGGCTGCGACGATGATGGCCTGGGCCAGCACCCCGAGCTGGACCCGGTTCACGTTGACCCCGAGGGTGCTGGCCGTCACCGGTCCCAGGCGCAGCACGCCGAGGGAGCGGGAGAGACAGACGGTCCAGGGACAGATGAGCAGGAGCAGCAGGCTCACCGGTAGCAGGGTGCCATAGCCCTGACCGACGAAGTTGCCCATGTTCCACAGATAGAGGCTGGTGAGGTGCACCAGGGACTGGGTGGACATGACGAACTGGCCGAGGGCGTTCATCAGCTCCGAGACCCCGATGCCGATCACCACGAACAGGTAGCCCTGCTCCCCCGGCTTGTTGCACAGGGCATAGAGCACGGCGGCGGCAAACAGGGCGCCGAAGGGGGCGGCCCACCAGGGCCAGGTGCCCAGCGTCAGATAGAGGGAGAAGATGATGATGGCCAGGGATGCCCCCTCGTTGACCCCGATCATGTCCGGGGTGGCGAGGCGGTTTCGCACCAGGGTCTGCACCAGGCAGCCCGAGAGTCCCATGGCGGCGCCGGCCACCAGCACCGCCAACAGGCGCGGCAGGCGGATTTTGAAGACGGTCACCTGATCGAGTCGGCTTCCCTCCCCGAGCAGGGTCTGGATCACCCCCATCATGGTGATCTTGCCGGAACCCAGGGTGAGGGCCAGCAGGGAGAGCAGGGTGAGGGCGACCAGGAGCCCCAGGGTGATGAGCCAGGCGCGGCGGTGCAGCAACAGGGTGCGGCTGCCAAGGCGAAGGCAGAGGGTGCCGCTCGGGAGTGAGAGAGAGTTCTTCATGGGCGTGGCACCTTATTTGACGGCCAGCAGGGAGCGGAAGCCGCCGCTGCGCACCACCAGGATGAGCACGGGCGCCCCGATGAGCGCCAGAATGACGCCGTTGGGCAGCTCGTAGGGCTGGATAAGCCAGCGGGCCAGCACATCGGCACCGAGCAGAAAGAGCACCCCGAACAGGGCAGAGAAGCGCACCTGGATGGCGAGGCGAACCGGCTCCACCAGGCGGGCGCAGTAGGCGGCGAGGAAGCCGACAAAGCCGATGGGACCGGCGATGGCGATGGCGCAGGCGGTGAAGAGCGTTGCGGCCAAGAGCACGCCGATCCGCACCCGGGTGGGGCGGATGCCGAGGGCCCTGGACTGGTGATCCCCCATCTGCATCAGGGTGAGAGGGCGACAGAGCGCCAGGGTCAGCAGCAGGGCGGCCAGGGCGAAGGGGACCACGGTGAGTACCGCTTCCAGACTGGAGGCGGCAAGGGACCCTAAGTTCCAGAAGCGGAACTGCTCCAGCACCACCCGGTTGGAGAGCAGCAGGAAGTTGGAAAGACCGCCGAAGGTGGCGGAGAGGGCGACCCCTACCAGGATGAGCTTGAGGGGGTTGGAGCGCCCCACCATGAGGCCGAGGCCCAGCACGATGAGGTTGCCGAGCAGGGCCCCCATGCCGGACCAGAGCAGATACCCGTAGGCGGATTCGACGCCAAACCAGGTGAGGCCGATCACCAGAGCAAAGACGGCGCCGGCATTGACCCCGAGCAGGCCGGGTTCGGCCAGAGGGTTGCGGGTGGCACTTTGCAGCATGGAAGCCGCCAGGGAGAGTGACGCCCCCACCACCAGGGCTGCCAGGGTACGGGGCAGGCGCAGGGTATGGACTATCATGGCGAGCTTTTCATCGGCCACGAAGGCGGGATCGCCCATCAGGAAACCGGCGACCTCGCGGCCACCATAGACACCGGCCCCGGTGGCCAGTGACAGACAAATCAGCAGGAAGAGGAGCAGCACGCCGAGCCAGAACAGCCGAGCTTGGTATCTGAGCACTCAATGACTCCTTGAATTCGGGGAGGCAGAAACGCAAAAAGGGAGCCCCGCGACCGGGGCTCCCGCATACAGGATGGATTACAGCTTGTAATCGACCCCTGCGTAGACGGTGCGACCTTCCAGGATGAAGTCGGCGTCGGTCGCCACCTCGTCACGCTGGGTGTTGGTGAGGTTGGTGATGCCGAGCTTGAAGTCCAGGGCCGGCGTGACGGTCCACTTGGTGTTCACGTCCAGGGTCTGGTAGTGCTTGGAGGTGAATGCCTGGGCGTTGCGGGCCGGCACCTTGATCACCTGGCTGCCGACATACTGCCAGGCCAGGTTGGCGCTGACCACGTCGCTCGCCTTCCAGTCCAGGCCGATGTTGCCGGTGTGATCCGGGGTCTTGGCCAGATCGTCACCCGTGCTCTTGTCTTCGGAGTCCAGCAGGGTCAGGTTGCCGGTCAGCTGCACGTTGTCCAGCACGTCGAACCAGCCGGTCAGCTCCAGCCCCTTGATGCGGGCCTTCTTGACGTTGAGGTAGGTCATGACGGTCGGACGGTAGCCCGGGCCCCACTGATCGCTCTGGATCAGATCCTCGATCTCGTTGTGGAAGCCGGTCACCCCTGCGCCGAAGCGATCGGCGTTGTAGGCGGTGCCAAGCTCGTAGCTGACGGAGGTTTCCGGCTTCAGATCCGGGTTGCCTATCACCTTGCAGGCGCCGCGGCAGGCGGTGGTGGCGAACCCTTCGCTGGACTGGGCCAGGGTCGGGGCCTTGAACGCCTTGCCGGCGCCGCCCTTGATCACCCACTCGTCACTCAGGGAGTAGAGGGCGTAGGCACGGGGGCTGAACTCGTTGCCATAGGTCTCGTGGTGATCCAGACGGCCGGAGAGCGTCAGGGCCAGATCCCCAAAGCCGAACTCGTCTTGCAGGTAGAGAGCGCTCTGGCTCGCATCCACGCTGCCGTTCTGGATGCTGCGGCTGTGCTCCAGCTCGGTCTTGCGGAACTCTGCACCCGAGGTCAGCAGGTGATCCCCGAGGTAGCCGCTCAACTGGCCATCCACCGTGTTGTTGGTCTGGGTGATGTCGGCGGCGCCACCGTTGAGCTGGGAGTCATCCATCAGATCGGTCTGCTCGAAGTAGTAACGAGCGCGGCTGTCGAAGTGTTCCCAACGGCCGTTGTGGGTCAGCCCCAGGCTCAGGCGATCGAGTTTCTGCACGTTGTGGGGGGTAGCCGGTGCGGTCGGGGCACGGGGCACGTTGTTGAAGTAGCTGTCCATGTCGTTCTGGTTGTAACCCAGATCGAAGTCGATGTCCTGGTTGTCGGCCACCAGCCACTTCAGGCTGGAGAGCACGTTGACCACTTCCCGTTTCTCCAGGGCGTCGGCATCCGGGTTGTTGGACTGCTCGCTCTTCCAGCGATCCCGCTGATAGCCTTCCACCACCACGCTGCCCAGCAGCTTGTTGTCGATCAGGGCGCCGGAGACGAAGGCGCTACCCTGGTTGGCATCCCCGCCATCCCCCTTGGTGGGCATGGTGTGGGTGTAGCCGACGGCCGCTTCGGTGTTCTCCTTGGCCTGGCGCAGGATCACGTTGACCACGCCGCCGAGGGCATCGGCCCCGTACAGGGAGGAGACGGGACCGCGGATCACCTCGATGCGCTCGATGGCGGCCATGGGGATGGAGCTTAAGTCGAAGTCGTTGCCAAAGGAGCTGCCCAGGGTCTCGCGGGCGTTGACCCGCTTGCCGTTGACCAGCAGCAGGGTGTAGTCACCGCCCATGCCGCGGATCTTGATCTCGTTGCGACCCGTGGGGTTGGTGCCGATGATGTTGACACCGGGCACGTGCTTGAGGGCATCGCCGATGTTGTTGACGTTCATCTTGTCCAGATCGGCGCGGGTGACCACGGAGACGCTGGCCGGGGCGGTCAGCTCGGTGTGCTTGGTCTGGGTGGCGGTGACCACCACCGTCTCGTTGGCCTTGACGGACTCGCCCTGGGCCAGGCCCGGTACGGCCAGCAGACCAAGGGAGAGCAGAATGGGGTTCAGTTTAAAGAGGCCGTGCTGCAACTGCATTGTCAAAAACTCCATGGATATAACTGAGGTTATGGGGTCCGGATTCTTCTGATCCGGTGCTCACTGACTTCCTTGTCTGGCGGTGCCAGAGGCAGGATTATTGTTATCTCTTGTGCGCTTCAGGCTCCGGATGAGGAACCAGACTCCGGCGCAGGCCACCAGGGTGCACGCAATGTTGATCCAGGCCAGGGTGGAGAAACCTTGCAGAGCGCCCCCCTCGTCGGAGACCAGATATCTGGCGGAGAACAGGCTGCCGAGGCCCGCGGCCACATTGGTGACCGAGCCCTGGAAAGACATGAAGGCGGCGCGCTGATGGGGGGCCGGAATGGCCGCCGTGACTGCGAGGGTGGTGCTGGCACGGGCGGAGCTCAGGGCCATGAAGAGGGTGAACAGCAGATATAGAGGCAGGCCTGCCGGCAAGGCAAAGCCCACCAGGGTGATCAGGGCCAGGGCCAGGCTGGTGAGCAGGATGGCGCCCTGGGCGCGACCCTGATCGATCCAGCCGCCGCACAGGCGCATGGTGGCCATGCTGGCAAGGCCGCCGCACAGATAGAGGCTGGCGATCTGCTCGCGCGGGAAACCCAGGTTGAACTGGAAGTAGTTGGCAAAGTGCGGAATGAGCAGGAAGTGGCCGAACATCTGCAGGCAGAGGATGAAGAGGGCTCCCTGGCAGAGTGGTGACCCCAGCAACTGGCGCATCCCCTGGCCTGCCGGGGCCCGGTTGACCGGCAGGGACGGCAGCCAGATGGCACAAAGCAGGGCCAGCAGCAGGCCGCCTGCACCAAACAAGAGGAAGGGGCTCTGCCAGCCAGACCACTGGGCCAGCACGAGGGCCGCGGGCACGATCAGAATGGCGGCCAGGGAAAACGCCATACCCACGTAGGCGAGACGGCGGCCCCGCTCGGCGGGCGGTACCAGATCCAGCACCGCCGCCATCAGGATGGCCCCCAGGGGGCCGGCCACGCAGCCGGACAGGATGAAAAGCAGCAGCAGTGTCTGGCTATCCTCGGCCAGGGCGCAAGCCATCAAGAGCAGGAAGCGCAGGACCAGCAGTACCAGCAGAGCGGGTTTGCGGTTGACCCGATCGAGCCAGGGGGCGGCCAGGAGGCCCAGCAGAGCGGCGCCCAGGGTGGCGCCGCCGCTGAAGTAACCTGTCTGCTCCGGCAGCATCCCCAGGCGGGTTACCAGTTCCGGGCCAAGGGGCATCACCATCATCATGCAGCCCATGGAGAGCATGTTGATGAGCAGCGCAAGGTGGATGGCGGCAGGGGTGGATGCGACGGATTCTGGCTTCATCAGAGGCTGACTCGAAAAAATGAGTCCGAATTGTATCCGAGGGTTTTTGTTGTGACAACAAATGATAACCATTTTTATTTGTGTTAATCGGGTGTCTTAATGAGTCCTTATCTGGTGCCTCTGTGTGGGGTTGCATACCAGGCCCGTTGCAATCGGGGCGCCATGGACCATGATGGCAGGAAGCGAGAGGGTGGCTGTGAACGCCGGGAGGAGAAGATGCGCGCTGGATCAGGGTATTGGGGGCTGGGGTGCTGCCTGTTGCTGGCATTGCCCCTGAGGGCCGAAGTGAAGGTCATACCGGTATTCGAGGCGGATGCCGCGGTGCAGACGCTCAAGGAGATCTACCCGGATCTCGGGGTGAGCGCCATGGGCAACCAGCTGGTACTGAGCGGAACCCCCGCCCAGTTGCAGGAGGCCGAGCGTACCCTGGCGCAAGTGAACCAGCCGCCCCAAAGCCTGCTCATCGAGTGGCGGGTGGATGGCGCTTCCAGCAGTCAGCAGGCCGGAGTGGGGCTGGGCCTGGATGCCAAACGGCAGTGGTTGCTGGAGGGGGATGCCCGGCACTATGAACGCAGCCAGAGTGACAACTGGCAGGTGCGTGGCCTCTCCGGGCGGCCCGTGTTGTTGAAGATGGGGTCCTATCAGCCGGTCACCTTTTACCAGTGGCAGGGGGGAAGGGTGGTGGGCATGATGCCGCTGATGAACGGTCTCTACGCCACCGCGACCCTGATAGGGGACAGGGTGCAGGTGGCCCTCAGCAGTGAACAGGCAAGAGTGGAGCGGGGCAACATACACACCGGCCAGAGTGCCACCGAGGTGAGCGGCGCCCCGGGCCAGTGGCTGACGGTGGGGGAGCTTTCCACAACCCAAGGCAGCCGGGAGGCCGCGATCGCCAATCCATCAGGCATGGGCGGGGCCAGCGGCAGCGAACGCCAGACTTTGCAGATCCGGGTCACGCGCCAGTGAACCAGCCTGTCAGTGGGGCTGATCCAGAGCGTAATCCCGCAACTGGCGGCTTCTCAGCAGATACCAGAGCGCCCAGAGGCTGGCGATGAGCACCAGGGCGGTGGGCCAGTTGAACGACCACTGCTGCAGATTGAGGCTGTGCAGTTGCATCACCAGGCCGCTCGCGGTGGAGCAAAGCAGCAGAGCGCGGCTGTGGCGTCTGAGCCAGGCTCTGGCACTGTGGGTCTGGCGATGGGTGCCGCCGCAGGCGAGCAGCACCAGCATGGCGGGCACGTCCGTCAGCAGGCTGACATAGAGGGTGAGCTTGTCCGGGTAGAAGAGGGTCAGGATGGCGCTGCCACTCTCCCGGGTGACCCCCGCCATCAGAAACAGCCAGACCGAGCGGGTCAGCAAGAGGGCGATGGGCCAGAACCAGAGCGGGGGGCGCAACTGGCCGTGATCGTCGTAACGGTGTTCGGGGTAGAGGGTCATGGTGGCCCGGTATCCATTCATGCAGTGCGAGTGATGAAGGGGATATGGGGCACAGGGCAGGCCATTGCAAGGCCGGCAACGGCCGGGAATTAATCGGGGGGCCAGCCCCCCCAATCCACAGTCTTTAGTTGCCGGGTTCCGGCGTCACAGCCAGCCTTTTCGCTTGAAGAAGAGACCGGTGCCCAGCGATGACATCACCATCAGCACCAGGGAGAGGGGGTAGCCGTATTCCCAGGCGAGCTCCGGCATGCGGCCAAAGTTCATGCCGTAGATGCTGGCGATAAGGGTCGGCGGCAGGAAGATCACCGCGGCTACCGAGAAGATCTTGATCACCTTGTTCTGCTCCAGATTGGTCACCCCCATGGAGGCCTCCAACTGGAAGTTGATCTTGTCGAACAGGAACTGGGTATGGGGCAGCAGGGATTCCACGTCGTGCAGCATCTCGTCGATCCACTTGTTCTGCTCCCCCGTCATGCGCTGGCGCAAACTGCGTTTGAGGAAGCGCAGGGCGCGGCGGGTATCGTGCAGGGAGAGACGGATCTGGCCGTTGGCCTCTTCCTGGGCCATCAGCTCCTTGAGCATGGGGTTGATCTGGTCCGGCTCGAAGATCTGATCGGCGGTGTTCTCCAGGGTCTTGTAGCCATCCTCGATCAGGTCTGAGAGGTACTCCACCTTGAGGTTCTGCACCTCCAGCAGGATGTCGAGGGCGTCTTCGACCTCCAGCCTGTCCTGGCGCATGTAGTGGCGCAGCAGACGCACCAGGCCGATGTCATCCTCGCGAATGCTGATCAGCAGGTTGTTGCGCAGGGTAAAAGAGACGTGCACACCCTTGGTGTCGCGGCCGATGCGCTGGGGAAACAGGGAGTGGATGTGCAGACCGTCGGTGTCCCAGTAGAAGCGGGCGGATGCCTCGATGTCATCGAGCTCCTCCTTGTCCGGCACCTCCTCCAGGAACAGGCCCGTCAACCATTCTCGCTCCGCTGTGTCCGGCTTGTAGGCATCCAGCCAGACGGTGTTGTCGGGAACGATGTCATCCGGCCCGAGCGTGACTATGTCCAGCACCTTGTTGTTGAGAATGTAGGCGGTGATCATCTGTCCCCCCTTAAGAAGTCATGGGTAATCAGGGATGGTTGCACAGGTTCATGCGGCCTTAGATCGCACGGAAAGCGATCCCATGAAATAGCATAACGAGGCCGATGGACAACCTGAATGCGGCGAACTATACAGGGGCGGGACCCGCTTGTCAGGGCCTATTCATCAGGGGTTCAGCCTGTTCGCTCAAAAAAGCGGCGAGGTCGGATCAGCCACGCCGACCTCGAAACGGGCGATCCCGACGTCACCTCCTTTGTTCGCCCTGGAGTGGAGGAGGGCCCGGGCTCACCGGCGGGAATGACGGGTTGCTGGTCGCCCTGCGACAGCGCCCGGCCAAGCGCAGAAAACGGTCTCCGGGCGGTGTTCCGGGGCTGCGTCTCCTTGTTATCTGCTCTGGTGTGCGTGGGCAAGCCTGTTACAGATTGGGGTAGTTGGGGCCCGAGCCGCCCTGGGGCGGCGTCCAGACGATATTCTGGCTGGGATCCTTGATGTCGCAGGTTTTGCAGTGAATGCAGTTGGCGGCGTTGATCTGCAGCCTTGGCCGGGTATCCCCATCGAGGATCTCGAACACCCCCGCCGGGCAGTAGCGCTGGGCGGGTTCGGCCCAGGTGGGCAGGTTGACCTCAACCGGAATGCGCGCGTCCTGAAGGGTCAGGTGACAGGGTTGATCCTCGTCGTGGCTGGTGCTGGCCAGATAGACAGACGAGAGCTTGTCGAAGCTGAGCTTGCCGTCGGGTTTGGGGTAGTCGATGGGCTGGCAACGGCTGGCCAGGCGCAGCTGGCGGTAATCCGGTTCCTTGTCCAGCAGAGTAAAAGGAGAGGTCAAGGCAAAGAGTCGCTGCTCCAGCCAGTTGAAGGCGCCGCCGAGCCAGGGGCCGAAGCGGTGCAGGGCGGCCCCAACGTTGCGGGCCCTCTTCAGTTCCCGGGTCAGCCAGCTTTGCAGCAGCGCGTCCTGAAACTCGGCCAGATCCCGTCCCCCTTCATCCCGTCCTCGCAGTGCCATGGCGACCGTCGCGGCCGCCACCATGCCGGACTTCATGGCGGTGTGGATCCCCTTGATGCGGGAGAAGTCGAGGGTGCCCGCGTCACAACCGATGAGCAGGCCGCCGGGAAAGTGCATGCGCGGCAATGAGTGCCAGCCCCCCTTGGTGATGGCCCGTGCGCCGTAGCTGATGCGCTCGCCCCCCTGCAACGTTGCCGCGATGAGGGGGTGGTGCTTGAGACGCTGGAATTCGTCAAAGGGGCTGAGCCAGGGATTCTGGTAGTTGAGATCGACGATAAGGCCAACTGCCACCTGATCCTGGGCCAGATGATAGAGATAAAAGCCCCCCTGACTCTTGTTGCCCTTTCCCTCACCAAGGGGCCAGCCGCTGCCATGGAGCACCCGCCCAGGATGGGATTGTCCCGCAGGCACCTGCCACACCTCCTTGAAGCCGATGGCGTAATGCTGCGGCTGGGCGCTATTTTCCAGATGGAATCGGGCGATCAGCTGTTTGCCGAGGTGGCCGCGCGCCCCTTCGGCAAACAGGGTATAGCGGCCATACAGGGCCATGCCGGGCACGTGATCCGGCTTGGGGTTGCCCTCCTTGTCGAGACCAAGATCGCCGGTCACCACCCCGCGTACCCGGCCCTCCTCCACGATGAGGGTGCTCGCCGCAAAGCCCGGGTAGATCTCGACACCGAGGGCCTCGGCCTGCTTGCCGAGCCAGCGGCAGAGAGTGCCGAGGCTGATGATGTGGCTGCCGTCGTTGTGCATGCGGGGTGGCACCGCCCAGTGGGGAAGCTGCAGGGAGCGGCTGTCGCTTTGCAGCAGATGGACCTGATCATCCGTCACCGGCACGCCGAGGGGGGCCTCCTGCCAGCTCTCTGGCAGCAGCTCCCTGAGGGCGACGGGATCGAGCAGGGCGCCGGAGATGACGTGGGCACCGATCTCGGCCCCCTTCTCCAGCAGGCAGACCGAGAGGGCCGGGGCCTGCTGCTTCAATGCGATGGCGGCGCTCAGGCCTGCCGGGCCGCCACCGACGATGACGACATCAAATTCCATTGCTTCGCGTTCCATCTTGCCTCTGTGCTCGACTTGGCCTAGGGTAGTGCTGGTAGTTTACGTAAACGTAAACCACTTTGTCAGCAGAAAAGTGAGTGACGACAAGGTGGACCCACACAACAGGTATGAGGGATGACCGCCATGAAGCTGCTGGTCGCAGTCAAACGGGTCGTTGATTACAACGTCAGGATCCGGGTCAAGGGGGATGGCTCCGATGTGGAGCTCGCCAATGTGAAGATGGGCATCAACCCGTTTTGTGAAATCGCGGTGGAGGAGGGGGTCAGGCTGCGGGAAGCCGGCGTGGCATCCGAGCTGGTGGTGGTGACCTTTGGCCCCGAGGCGGCGGCCGAGCAGTTGCGTCATGCCCTGGCGCTGGGGGCGGATCGGGCGCTGCACTATGTTACCGGCGAGACCCTGACTCCGCTCACCGTGGCCCGGGCCCTGCAAACGGTGTGCGGGCAGGAGCAGCCCGATCTGGTGCTGCTCGGCAAACAGTCCATCGATTCCGACAACAATCAGGTAGGGCAGATGTTCGCCGCCCTCAATGACTGGCCGCTTGCCACTTTCGCTTCCGCCATCAGGCTGGTGGAGGGGGAATTGCAGGTGACCCGCGAGATAGACGGTGGCCTCGAGACCCTCGGCATGGCGCTGCCCGCCGTGGTGACCGTGGACTTGCGCCTCAACGAGCCTCGCTTCGCCTCCCTCCCCAACATCATGAAGGCCAAGCGCAAGCCGCTGGAGAGCCAGCCGTTCGCCGCCCTCGGGGTAGTGCCGGCCGACCAGACACGGCAGCTCGGGGTAATGCCGCCGCCGGTGCGCAGCGCCGGCATCAGGGTGGGCTCGGTGGACGAGCTGCTGGACAAGCTCAAGCACGAAGCCCGGGTGCTCTGATGGGCAGGGGCATGAGAGGGATGCCTCCCGCAGGCGTGAGCGCCATGCATGGGGCAACGGCCCCGGGGAGCAAGGGATCAATGGATGACATGAAGGTGCTGCCATGAGCGTACTTGTGATTGCGGAACATCATCAGGGGCGGATCGCCGACAACCTGGCCCAGCTGGTCACGGCGGCGGGGCGCCTGGGGGGCGAGGTGCATCTCTTGCTGCTGGGGCAGGGGCTGACGGAGGCGGGGGAGCAGGCCGCCGCCCTCACGGGGGTAAACCGGGTGCTGCTGGCGGAACATCCCATGCTGGCGGAGGGGCTCAACGACGGGGTCGACAGACTGCTCGCCGAGGTGGCCAGGGACTACCAGCACTGCCTGATGGCTGCCAGCAGCCAGGGCAAGGATCTGCTGCCGCGAGTGGCGGCCAGGCTCGGGGTGGAGATGATCGCCGAGGTGACCGGCATCGAGGGGCCCGACACTTTCCTGCGTCCCATCTATGCGGGGAACGCCATCGCCCGGGTGGCGAGCAGCGCCCCCGTCAAGGTGCTCACCGTGCGGCCCACAGCGTTCGCCAAGGCCGGGTCCGGGGAGGAGCGTGCCCTGATGGAATCGCTGCCGGTGGCCGAGGTGCGCTGCCGTACCCGGCTCATCGAGCGGCGTGCGGTGCGCTCCGCCAGACCCGAGCTCGGGGCGGCCCGGGTGGTGGTCTCCGGCGGGCGGGCACTCGGCTCGAAAGAGCACTTTGCCCTCATCGACGCTCTGGCGGACAAGCTGGGGGCTGCCGTCGGGGCATCGCGGGCCGCCGTGGATGCCGGTTATGTCTCCAACGACCTGCAGGTGGGGCAGACCGGCAAGGTGGTGGCCCCCGAGCTCTACATCGCGGTGGGCATCTCGGGCGCCATCCAGCATCTGGCGGGGATGAAGGAGTCCAAGGTGATCGTCGCCATCAACAAGGACGCCGAGGCCCCCATCTTCCAGGTGGCGGACTACGGTCTGGTGGGGGATCTCTTCACCCTGCTGCCGGAGCTCACCGCCAAGCTGTAAATTTGCCACAAAGGGGCGAAGAAAGCCGTCCGTGCTGTCTCGCCCCCGTTTCCATGCATATTCTCTGCAAGCCCTGGCCCGTTCAGGGCTTTTGTCTGATGGGGGCCCGGTGGCGCCGGGGCAAAAGGTTGCGCTGGATCCCAAAAAGCCTTTGCCCCCACGGGGGGCTGTCGTGTAAAAACGTTCGAGTCACTGATCACACACATCCATTCACGGAAAGCGTCATGAGCAAACAGATTTACAACTTCTGCGCCGGCCCCGCCATGTTGCCGGTTGAAGTCATGGAGCGCGCCCAGCGCGAATTTTGTAATTTCCAGGGGCTGGGAGCCTCGGTCATGGAGCTTTCCCATCGCGGCAAGCCCTATATGGCGGTCGCCGAGAAGGCCGAAGCGGACCTGCGCGACCTGCTGGCGGTGCCGGACAACTACAAGGTGCTCTTCATGCACGGCGGTGGCCGCGGCCAGTTCTCCGCCGTGCCCATGAACCTGCTGGGTGGCGCCAACAAGAAGGCGGATTACCTGGTGACCGGCGTCTGGGCCCAGAGCGCCGTGGATGAAGCCCAGAAATACGGTGACATCCAGACCTTCCAGGGGGTGGCCAAGAACGAGCAGGGAGTCTCCCACCTGCTGCCGACGCCGGCGTTTCGCGCCGATGCCGCCTATGTGCACTACTGCCCGAATGAAACCATCGATGGCATCGAGATGTTCGACATCCCGGCCACCGGCGATGTGCCCCTGGTGGCGGATCTCTCCTCCACCATTCTCTCCCGTCCCCTCGACGTGAGCCGCTTCGGCATCCTCTACGCCGGTGCCCAGAAGAACATCGGCCCCTCTGGTCTGGCCATCGCCATCGTGCGCGATGACCTGCTAAATCAGGCCCGCGCCGATGTGCCGTCCATCTTCGACTACCAGCTCACCGCCAAGAATGACTCCATGTTCAACACGCCCCCCACCTACGCCTGGTACCTGGCCGGTCTGGTGTTCGAGTGGCTCAAGGAGCAGGGTGGCCTGGCGGCGATGGAAGCACGCAACAAGGAGAAGGCCGACTTCCTCTACGGCTACCTCGATCAGTCGAGCTTCTATGGCAACAAGGTGGATGTGGCCTGCCGCTCCCGCATGAACGTGCCCTTCCAGCTGAAAAACGAGGCCCTGGACAAGCTGTTCCTGGCGGAGTCGGAAGCGGCCGGTCTGCTGGCTCTCAAGGGACATCGCATCGTCGGTGGCATGCGCGCCAGCCTCTACAACGCCATGCCCCTGGAAGGGGTCAAGGCCCTAGTCAGCTTTATGGATGATTTTGCCAAACGCCACGGTTGAGGCGTGTCTCCCCATTGCCAGACGCCGGGGACTCCCCGGCGTCTGTTTTTCAGACCCATCCTGACCCAGGCTGCCGTCTCCCGCGGTCGTGCCACTGTCGAACTTGCCGCGGGGGACGCGGGCTGTTAACGTCCGGTCAGGTGATTTAATTGAGATCGAACAGGAAGTCTATGAATTCGTTGCGTTTGGAACCCATTTCTAGTGTGGCCGGGGTGGTCAATCTGCCCGGCTCCAAGAGTGTCTCTAACCGGGCCCTGCTGCTGGCGGCCCTGGCCCGGGGCACCACCCGGCTGACCAACCTGCTCGACAGCGATGACATCCGCCACATGCTGGCGGCGCTGACCCAGCTCGGCGTCAAGTACAAGCTCTCCGCCGACAAGACCGAGTGCACCGTGCACGGTCTGGGTCGCAGCTTCGCGGTCTCGGCACCGGTCAACCTGTTCCTCGGCAATGCCGGTACTGCCATGCGCCCCCTGTGCGCCGCCCTGTGCCTGGGCTCCGGCGAGTACACCCTGGGCGGCGAGCCGCGCATGGAAGAGCGCCCCATCGGCCACCTGGTGGATGCCCTGCGCGAAGCGGGTGCCCACATCCAGTACCTGAAGAAAGATGGCTATCCGCCTCTGGTGGTGGATGCCAAGGGGCTCTGGGGTGGCGATGTCCACATCGACGGCTCCGTCTCCAGCCAGTTCCTGACGGCGTTTTTGATGGCGGCCCCCATGGCGGCCGGCGACACCCGCATCCACATCAAGGGGGAGCTGGTCTCCAAGCCCTACATCGACATCACCCTGCACATCATGAAGCAGTTCGGGGTGGTCATCGAGCACGACGACTACAAGGTGTTCTACATCAAGGGCAACCAGACCTATGTCAGCCCGGGGGACTTCCTGGTGGAAGGGGATGCCTCCAGCGCCTCCTACTTCCTCGCGGCGGGCGCCATCAAGGGCAAGGTGCGGGTTACCGGCATCGGCAAGAACAGCATCCAGGGGGACATCCACTTCGCCGACGTACTGGAGAAGATGGGGGCCCGCATCACCTGGGGCGATGACTTCATCGAGGCCGAGCAGGGGCCGTTGCACGGCATCGACATGGACATGAACCACATCCCGGATGCGGCCATGACCATCGCCACCACGGCGCTGTTTGCTGAGGGCACCACCACTATCCGCAACATCTACAACTGGCGGGTGAAGGAGACCGACCGCCTGCACGCCATGGCGACCGAGCTGCGCAAGCTGGGCGTGGAAGTGGAGGAGGGGCACGACTTCATCACCGTGATCCCGCCCGCACAGCTCAAACACGCGGCCATCGACACCTACAACGATCACCGCATCGCCATGTGCTTCTCCCTGGTGGCACTCTCCGATACGCCGGTCACCATCAATGATCCGGGTTGCACCTCCAAGACCTTCCCGGACTACTTCGACAAGCTGGCCAGCGTCAGTCAGGCCTGAGCCCTTTCGGCCCGCTTCGTGCGGGCCTTTTCATCTCTGCCCCCGCTTTTTTCATGCCTCCTAGCAGCATTATGCAAACTTGCAAGGTGCGATAATAAAATTCCTTGTCGAAGAATGTAATTTTCTATTTACACCGACCCGGCACAGGGCTAGATTGAGATCTCTTTATCGCAGTCATCTAGCAGGAAACTTGGTCATGCAGCATCAAACCGACGACGTTCGTATCAGTGAAATCAAAGAGTTATTGCCCCCGGTTGCGGTGCTTGAGAAGTTTCCGGCGACCGACACCGCCTCGGCCACCGTGTTTGAATCCCGTCAGGCCATCCACAACATCCTGGCCGGCGACGATGATCGCCTGCTGGTGGTGATCGGCCCCTGCTCCATCCACGATCCGGTCGCCGCCCTGGAATACGGCAAACGCCTCAAGGTGCTGCGCGACGAGCTGAAAGATCAGCTGGAGATCGTGATGCGGGTCTACTTCGAAAAACCCCGTACCACAGTGGGCTGGAAGGGGCTGATCAACGATCCCTACCTCGACAACAGCTGCCAGATCAATGACGGCCTGCGCCTGGGTCGCAAGCTCTTGCTGGATCTCAACGACATGGGGCTGCCGACCGCCTCCGAGTTCCTCGACATGATCACCCCGCAATACGTGGCGGATCTGATGAGCTGGGGTGCCATCGGTGCCCGTACCACCGAATCCCAGGTACACCGCGAGCTGGCCTCCGGTCTCTCCTGCCCGGTGGGCTTCAAGAACGGCACCGACGGCACCATCAAGGTGGCCATCGACGCCATCGGCGCCGCCAGCGCCCCGCATCACTTCCTGTCGGTGACCAAGTACGGCCACTCCGCCATCGTCTCGACCGCTGGCAACCCGGACTGTCACATCATCCTGCGCGGTGGCCGCGAGCCCAACTACAGCGCCCGTCACGTGGATGAGGTGGTGAGTGGTCTGGACAAGGCGGGTCTGCCCCAGAAAGTGATGATCGACTTCAGCCACGCCAACAGCAGCAAGCAGTTCAAGAACCAGATGCTGGTGGCCGAGGACGTGGCCGGTCAGCTGCGTACCGGCAGCAAGGCGGTGTTCGGCGTCATGGTGGAGAGTCACCTGGTGGAAGGGCGTCAGGATCTGGTGGACGGGTGCGAGCTCACCTTCGGCCAGAGCATCACCGACGCCTGCATCGGCTGGGCCGATACCGAGGTGCTGCTGCGCAACCTGGCGGACGCCGTGGCCGCTCGCAACGCCCTCTGAGCCCAAGGCGCCCCGTTGGCGGGGCAATAAAAAAGCGCGACCCTGGGTCGCGCTTTTTGTTTGGCCATCTCTCGGCAGGTCGCGGTTTACTTGGCCCGCTCCTGGTGGCCGCGCAGGCGGATGTTGATCATCTCCACCACCAGCGAGAAGGCCATGGCGAAGTAGATGTAACCCTTGGGAATGTGCAGATCCAGCCCTTCGGCCATCAGCGCCACCCCGACCAGGATAAGGAAGGAGAGGGCCAGCATCTTGATGGTGGGGTGGGTATCGACGAAGTCGCCGATGGCCTTGGCGGCAAACATCATGACGCCGACGGCGATGATGATGGCCAGCACCATGACAGGGACATGATCCGCCATGCCCACGGCGGTGATGACGGAGTCCAGGCTGAAGATGATGTCGAGGATGGCGATCTGCACCAGGGTGGACAGGAAGCCCGCGGTCTTGCTCACCACACCCGCCTCTTCGGCGGCCCCTTCCAGGCTCTGGTGGATCTCGTGGGTGCTCTTGGCGATGAGGAACAGACCCCCCACCAGCAGGATGAGATCCCGTCCCGAGATGGCTTCCCCCAGCACGGTGAAGAGGGGCTCGGTGAGGCGCATCACCCAGGCCAGGGAGAGCAGCAGCAGGATGCGGGTGCCCATGGCGAGCCCCAGCCCCAGGATGCGCGCTTTCTGGCGCTGGGCTTCCGGCAGGCGACCCACCAGGATGGAGATGAAAATGATGTTGTCGATGCCGAGCACGATCTCGAGCAGGGTCAGGGTGGCGAGCGCGACCCAGGCGGAGGGGTCAGCAATCCATTCCAGCATGATTGAACCTTGGTTGAACAGTGATTGAGGTAGAAGCCGCGCATTTTAGCAGGGGGTCATGGCTTGTCCCAGTGGCGGGAAAAGATAAAATGGCGGCGATCCAACAGGAGGGAAACATGTTTCGATTAGGGCTCATCATCAACCCCGTCGCCGGCATCGGCGGGGCCGTCGGTCTCAAGGGCAGTGACGGTATGGTCGCCGAGGCGCTGGCGCGCGGGGCCGTCCCCAAGGCCCGGGAGCGGGCCCGCCAGGCCCTGTTGCCCCTGTGCGAGCTGACCACGTCATTCGAGCTGCTGACGGTGGCCGGTGAGATGGGGGAGACGCTTGCCGCAGAGCTCGGGCTGCCCCATCGCATCGTCCATCGGCCTGCCGGGGCGCAGACGAGCGCCGAGGATACCCGGGCCGCCGCCCTGGCCCTGCGCGATGCCGGGGTGGATCTGCTGCTCTTCGCCGGTGGCGATGGCACCGCCCGTGACATCTGCGCGGCGGTGGGGGAGTCCTGCCATGTGCTCGGCATCCCGGCGGGGTGCAAAATCCACTCCGGGGTCTACGGGGTGACGCCGGCGGCAAGCGGCCGGGTGGCGGCCAGAATGATCGCAGGGGAGCTTCTGAGCCTGGTGGATGCGGAGGTGATGGACATCGACGAGGAGGCGTTTCGCGCCGGCAAGGTGCGCGCCCGCCACTACGGGCAGCTGCTGGTGCCCGGGGATCTGCGCTACGTGCAGGCGGTCAAGCAGGGGGGGCGGGAGTCCGAGGAGCTGGTGCTCGCCGATCTTGCCGCCGGTGTGGTGGAGCAGATGGAGCCCGATACCCTCTACCTGATGGGGTCGGGGAGCACGGTGGCCGCCTGCATGGGTGAGCTGGGTCTGGAAAATACCTTGCTCGGTGTGGATCTGGTGGAAAATGGCCAACTTATCGGGCAGGATCTCAGCGCCGCCGAGATCCTGACCCGGATCCGCGGCCGTCGCTGCCGTCTGATCATCACCCTGATCGGCGGTCAGGGACATCTGTTCGGGCGCGGAAATCAGCAATTGAGTCCAGACGTGATCCGGGCCGTCGGGCGCGAGCATATCCAGGTGCTCGCCACCAAAGCCAAGCTGGCGGCGCTAGAAGGCCGTCCGCTGCTGGTGGACACCGACGATCCGGCACTGAACCGGTCGTTGAGTGGTTATCTGCGCATAACCACGGGATACAAGGATCAGGTCATCTACCCGGTGGCCAACCCGGAATAGGACATCAAGGATGCGGCTGGCCTGGCGCCAGAGAGCCGCGATCAACCGGATCGCGGTTCCACTCCCCGAATTTTTTGCCGGCAACCCCGGAAATGAGGCTGCGTTAAATGACGATTCACGATTTTGAACACAAGTTGTTGGGACTGATCGACGCCATGGTCGCCACGGCCAGCGAAGACGAGCTGTTTGCGGGCGGCTATCTGCGAGGGCACATCTCCCTTGCGGTGGCGCGCGCCGAGCTGGAGGGCAAGACCCTGGTGCGGGACGTCAAGAGCTATGTGCTGCGCAGCCTGAACGAGGCCATCTTGCAGGGTGAGCTCTCCGAGCAGGACGAGGTGCTGGTGCAGGAGATGTGGAAGCGTCTGCAGGCCCAGGCGGAAGCTTGATCCCATTCGCAGTTCAAACACAAGTTTAAGTAATCTGCTTCCCTGAGTGTTATCAAAAGGTTAATAATGAGGCTCGCCTTTTGTTTCAGGGATTAAACCATGGCCTCCACCTCACGCATTGCCACCAGACTGCCGCTCGAGATGCTCTATCACTGGGAGCGGCAGTGTCCCGACCGAATCTATCTGCGTCAGACCATCCACCGCGAATACGTTGACTTCACCTGGGGTGAGGTCGCCGACGAGGCGCGGCGCATGGTGACGGCACTGCGCGCCCTGGGCCTGGAGCCCGGTGACAAGGTGGCCCTGCTCTCCAAGAACTGCGCCCAGTGGTTCATTGCCGATCTGGCGATGCAGATGGGGGGATACGTGAGCGTGCCCATCTACCCCACCGCCAACGTCGACACCATCGAATACGTGCTGCGCCACAGCGAAACCAGAGCGATCTTCGTCGGCAAGCTGGACGACTGGAAGAGCCAGGAGGCGGGGGTGCCCGGGGATCTGCTGCGTATCGCCCTGCCTTACGACACCATGCCGGCCGCCCACCAGTGGGACGATCTGCTGGCGCAATACGACCCCATCCCGGACAGCCCGGTGCAGGCGCCGGATGCCCTGTTGAGCCTGGTCTACACCTCCGGCAGCACCGGCAAGCCCAAGGGGGCCATGCTGAGCGTGGAGCGCTACGCCTGGTCCTGCGAGAAGCTGGTGGAGGCGGTCTCCCTCACCGCCGAGGATCGCGGCTTCTCCTACCTGCCCCTTGCCCACATCACCGAGCGGGTCTACATCTACGGCGGCAGCCTGTTCAGCGGTGCCACCATCGCCTTCCCCGAATCCCTCGACACCTTCATCGAGGACGTCAAGCGCTGCCGTCCCACCGTCTTCATCTCGGTGCCGCGGCTCTGGGCCATGTTCCGCATCAAGATCCACGAGAAGCTGCCCCAGAAAAAGCTGGCGCTGCTGCTCAAGATCCCCCTCGTCTCCAGCCTCATCAAGAGCAAGCTGCAAAAGGGGCTGGGGCTGGATCAGGCGCGGGTGCTGGGCTGCGGCTCTGCGCCGGTGGCCCCGGCGCTGCTGGAGTGGTATCACAGCATCGGCATCCATATCACCGAGGCCTGGGGCATGACCGAGAACCACGCCTACTCCACCCTCAACTACCCGTTCCGGGCGGACAAGATAGGCACCGTCGGCAAGGCCGGGCCCGGGGTGACCATCAAGATCTCCGACGAGGGGGAGATCCTCTGTCGCTGCGACGGCATGATGGTGGGCTACTACAAGGATCCCGAGCACAGTGCAGAGGCCATCGACGCCGAGGGCTGGCTGCACACCGGTGACATGGGCAAGCTGGACAGGGAGGGTTACCTCACCATCACCGGCCGCATGAAGGATGTCTTCAAGACTGCCAAGGGCAAGTACGTGGCCCCGGTGCCCATCGAGGGGATGCTCGGGCAGGAGCCCATCATCGAGCAGCTCTGCGTTATCGGCTACGGCATGCCGCAGCCGGTTGCCCTGGTGCAGCTCGCCGAGAGCGCCATGAAGGGGGACAAAGCCGGGGTGGAAGCCCAGCTGGAGGCCGCCCTCAACCGGGTCAACGACAAGCTGGAATCCCATGCTCGCCTGCGGGGCATCCTGGTGGTCAAGAGCCCCTGGAACATCGAGAACGGGGTGCTGACCCCCACCATGAAGATCCGCCGCCACCTGCTGGAACAAAAATACGCGGACATCGGCGAACGCTGGTCCGGCAGCCAGCGCATCCTGTGGGAGTCCTGACAGGGGTCGGTACCGCCATATCGGCCACATCAATGACAGCGGGGGAGCCAGTGGCTCCCCCGCTGTATTTCAGGGGGAAGCAAGCCGACAGGGGGCTGGGGCATTGACCCCTTCCCCGACGTTTCCCGCCGCCGCCATACCGCCCCGCGTCGAGGGAACGGCAGGGAAAGGTATTTGCAAAATCCATGGAGAGGCGGGATCCCAGTGGTTTGGCAAATGCATCTTGGGGTCACACACGGGGGCTGCAAGGGGCGGGGGCGGGGCATTGACCCCTTCCCCGACGTTTCCCGCCGCCGCCATACCTCTCCGCATCGAGGGAACAGCATTTGCAAAATCCATGGAAAGGCGGGATCCCAGTGGCTTGGCAAATGCATTGTGGGGTCACACACGGGGACCGCAAGGGGCGGGGTGGGGTCTTGGCCCCTTAACCTGGGCTTCCCGCCACCGCAGAGGAGGTCTGCCAATAAGGTCATCGGAGGGAGGCCGCCCTCACATGGGGCAAGAGGGCATCTGATGCACGGCGCCAGAGGCGCAGAGAAAGGGGGTGAGGGGCAGAGAGCAAGAAGGGGAGCCGCAGCTCCCCTTCCCGTTGGCGGATGCCGGGGTCAGACGGCTTTGTACTCAAGCTCGACCGAGCCCAGCGCCTTCAGGGTGGACTGGGCGGAGTCCCGCTGGCTGATCTGGCCATCCTTGCTCTCCAGCAGCACGGCGCGGCGCACGGTGGCGAGATCCTCGCCACCCAGCACAGCGTGGGCGCAGGCCATCTGCATCGGCGGCAGGCTCGGGTTGAAGGCGGCGTTCTCGGCATAGCGGCCGCAGAAGATGCGCCCGTCCTCGAACTGCAGCGCCACCGCGGCATAGCCCTGGCTGTAGGGGGCATAGCTCTGGCGGGCGGCGGCGAGCGCAGCCTGCCACAGGGGGTCGTCGCTCTCGAGCACCAGCTCGTCGTGAGCCTGGGGGCTCATCAGGGCATCGGTGATCTCGAGATCGGCGGGGCCGAAGGAGTGGGGCAGGAAGGATTGCAGCTCGCTGAGATCGTCCGGCAGGGAGACCTTCAGGGTCTTGGCGGTGCTCAGCTCGTTCATGAACTGGCGGCAGTGGCCGCAGGGGGTGTAGTTCACGGTGATCTCGGAGATCCCGGTCTCGCCACCCAGCCAGGCGTTGGAGATGGCGGACTGCTCGGCGTGGACCGAGTGGAACAGCCCCTGGCCCGCGAACTCCATGTTGGCGCCAAAGTACCAGGTGCCGCTCAGGCCGCAGGCGATGGCGCCGACGAAGAACCTGGAGATGGGGGCCACCGAGCAGGCGGCCGCCAGCGGCAGCAAGGCCAGACGCAGGGCCCTGTCATCCAGCCCGGTGGCGGCTTTCAGGGTCGCGACCTGGTCCGGGGTGAAACGGGCCTGGAAATCGTCCCCCAGCATGGGCAGCAGGGCGGCCTGGAGCGGGGCGGAAAGGGTCTCGAATGGCTTGGCAAAGCGGGGATGCATACTGTGTCCTCAAAGGCCAATTGGGGGGCCATTGTAGGGAGCAAGCGCGGCGAATTGTGTGAGCGCGCTCACGCCTTGATGGGTAAAGGGGCGGGGATGGTAAAGGAAACGTTTGTCTTTCGCAATCTGTGCGCCAGCTCCCGGCATCAGGGAGGCGAGGGTATCGGATGGAAACGGTGAAAGGGCACAGAGGCCATGGCCGCAAGGGCGGCCATGGCAACGGGGATCAGGTCAGCCAGTGGTAGAGGGCGAACAGCAGGGGGGCGATGGCCGCGGTCAGCACGCCGCACACCACCATGGCCAGCGACGAGAAGGCGCCCTGGGTCACCCCCTGCTCGGCGGAGGCGGCGGTGCCGATGGCGTGGGCGCAGGCTCCCATGGCGAGCCCCTGAGCCTCGGGGTCGGTGACCCGCATCAGCTTGAGCAGGGGGTAGCCCACCAGGGCCCCCAGGATCCCCACCACCACCACCACGGCGGCGGCGATGGCGGGAATGCCGCCGAGGGACTGGCTGACGCTCATGGCGAGCGGCGTGGTGATGGACTTGGTGGCGATGGAGGCGAGCAGCGCCGGATCCGCCCCCATCAGGTGGCCGACCCCCAGGGTGGTGCAGACCGAGATGAGCACCGCGGTGAGGGTACAGGCCAGGATGGGTGTGAGCTTGTCGCGGATCTGGCGCGCCTGCTGGTACAGCGGCAGGGCCAGGGCCACCACGGCGGGTTCCAGCAGGGCGGTCAGGGGTGAGGCCCCCTGCTGGTACTGATCCAGAGGCAGATCGAGCCAGAGCAGCAGGCCGATGATGACGGCGGTGGGGATCAGCACCGGATTGATGACGGGCCAGGGCAGGCGGCGGTAGAGGGCCCGGGTCATGAAATAGAGGGCCAGGGTGAGGGGCAGGGCGAACCAGAGGATCATGGCTTGTTCATCCTTTGATAGAGGTGGCCGACCGCGCCCAGGATGAGCACGATGCCGAGCACGACGCAGAGCATGATGAGACCGAAGGATTGGCGCAGGGGCTCGAGCCAGGCCACCAGGCCCACCGCCACCGGCACGAACAGCACCCCCATGTGGCGCAGCAGCAGGCCGCCCCCCAGCTCGACCCAGGAGAAGCGGACGATCTGCAAGGAGAGCAGCACGAACAGCAGCAGCATGCCGATGATGCTGCCGGGGAAGGCGAAGGGCAGGATGGCCGCCACGGCCTTGCCTGCCAGCAGACAGGCGATGATGACCAGAAAATCACGAAGGTAGCGCAGGGTGCGTTGCAGCAGCACGGGGGCCTCATCTTGGCAAGTGTGAGCGAGGTCGCAGTTTAACAGGCACGGGGGGGAGGGAACAGGGTCAACTGGCCCGCAGGGGATACAATGGCCCCGGCTTCATCCCCATTCACAAGAAGGAGTTCCCATGTCGACCCCCTCTCTCCTGGCCCGGTTGCGCCAACTGCCCGCCGATCCCGCCCTCCCTGACACCCTGCTGCAAACCCGCCAATGGGAGGGGCCGCTTTGCCGGGTGAGGCTCGACAACACCGGGAGGCAGTCCGAGGCCGTCCACCACTGGCGGCTGTTTGAGGGGGATCTCGGACTTGCGCCCGACGCGGCCATCTACGGAGAGGGGTTCCAGATGCTGGCCCAGACCGGGGGACGCTGGAATGCCCCCGAGCACCTGGGCCGCTGCCCCGATGCGTCTGTCTATCGCATCACCGCCGACCATGGCTACCACACGGTGCACAACCTGCTGCTGGTGGCGCAGGAGGGGGGCTGGCTGCTGCTGGCCTTTGCGAGCTGCCAGCGCTTTGGCGGGGAGTTTCGCCTCCATCCCGACGGGCGCCTCGAGATCGTGATGAACACCGAAGGGCGCACCCTGGCGCCGGGTGCGCACTGGCAGAGCGAGGCGCTGATCTGCCTGGAGGGGCCGGACAGGGAGGCCCTGCTCGCGACGCTGGCGCAGCATATCGCCGCCGAGCACGGCTCCTTGGTGGGGGAGGTGCCCACGCGCCCGAGCGGCTGGTGCTCCTGGTATCACTACTACGCGAACGTGAGCGCGGCGGACATTCGCGAGAACCTGGCGGTGCGGGCCGAGCGTTTCCCGGCCCTGCGCTACGTGCAGATAGACGATGGCTATCAGGCCAGGATGGGGGACTGGCTCACCCCTTCCGCCAAGTTCGAGGAGGGGGTGGCGGCCCTGGCAGGGGAGATCCGCGCCGCCGGTTGCGAGCCTGCGCTCTGGGTCGCCCCCTTTATCGCCGAGCCCGGCTCGCAAGTGTTCCAGCAGCACCCTGACTGGTTCGTGAAAGGGGAGGATGGCCTGCCGCTCCCCTCGGAGCGAGTCACCTACGGGGGCTGGCGCTGCACCCCCTGGTACGTGCTGGATGGCACCCACCCCGAGGTGCAGACGCACCTGGAGCAGGTATTTCGCACCCTGCGTACCCAGTGGGGCATTCACTACTTCAAGCTCGATGCCAACTTCTGGGGGGCCATCCACGGTGGTCGCTTCCACGACCCCGCCGCCACCCGGGTGGAGGCCTATCGGCGCGGTATGGCCGCCATCCTGCGCGGCGCCGGGGAGGGGGCCTTCCTGCTCGGCTGCAATGCGCCGCTGTGGCCGAGCCTCGGCCTGGTGCATGGCATGCGGGTGAGCGATGACGTAGAGCGCCAGGGCCCCCGTTTTCGCCAGATAGCGCGAGAAGCCTTCTGCCGCGCCTGGCAGCACGAGCGGCTCTGGGTGCTGGACCCCGACTGCGTCTGCCTGCGGGATATTCCGGGCCAGCACGGGAGCTGCGCCGAGTACGACTTCCACCTGGCCGCCCTGGTGGCGAGCGGTGGCATGGTGCTGGCGGGGGACAGATTGCATGATCTGGACGCGGCGCAAGGGGCGCGCCTTGGCAAGCTGCTCGCCCTGTGCGCCGCGCGCACCCCGGCGGCCCGCTTCGAGGGGATGGCATTCGAGCGCGGGCGGGTGGCGCTGCCCGGGGGCGGCGAGCTGCTCTGCCTGTTCAACTGGGGGGAGCACCCCTGCGAGTTCCCGTTGGCGCCGGGGGGCACGGACTTCTGGGACGAGACGCCCCTGGGGAGCACCCTGGTGCTGCAAGGGGGGCAGGGGGCGGTGATCCGCTACCCCTGATGGCGTTGCACTGCAAAAAGGCTCCCTCGGGAGCCTTTTTTATGTGGCGAAATGGTCTCTAGAAGTGCCACTCCATCCCGATGGCGTAATTGGCGGAACCATAGCCCGGGATCTCGTTGCTGGAGGCGAGCGCCTTGACGGTGAGGCGAGTTGTCAGGGGGATGCCGAGCCCCATGCCGATGGCGATCTCGTCGCTCTGATCCCCCATCATGTCCACCCGCAGGGTGCGATAGAGGGAGAGATCCTGGCTCATCTGGGCATAGATCTGGGACGACTTGTTGTAGAGCTGGCCGAACACCTCCATCTGGAAGCCGTTTTGCGGCGTGATGGCCAGGGGAATGCCGGCGAAGCGGTAGAGATCCGAGTGGTTGAAATAGCTGTTGGTGATTTGCGGGGTGAAGTCGGTCTGCTGGTAGAGGGTGCTGAAGTTGTGCTCGATGAGCCGGTAGGTCTGCTCCGGCAGGCGCAAGAGGTAGTCTGGCACCTCGAACCGGGCGCCAGCGAGGGCGGCCTGGGGCAGCAGGGCACAGGCGACGAGTGTCAAAGCAGGCAGAGCTGAACGCATAAAACGAGAGTTCCCCAACAGTCGAAAGCACGGCATCCATGCCGTCAGCGCATCTAAATATTCACACTATCAGGAGCTTGGGCTCCCTGCCCATTATGTCGCGAGCCGGGGAAACGCATCGGTTTTTAACTGTGAAACGGCTCACATCTCATAGATTTTCAAGGTAGTGATAGAGACTCTTTAGAATCGCAAAGTTCCGTTCGTTCCCCTGGTTCTGTTCCGCCAGGGCTTCCAGGCGCGGCACATAATCCGGCAGACGGCGGCTGAAGTAGTCGCTGCAGTGCAGGCGCCAGCGCTTCTGCTCCGCTTCGCTCAAGGTGTGGGGCCAGTTGCGGGCGCGGTAACGGAACAGCATCTCGGGCAGACGGGGATCCGTGAAGGCAAACTCCCGCTCCCCCAGCAGATCCGCCGGGGTGGCGCGCACCAGATCCATGGTGGACTTGTCGCCGTGGCCGAAGAAACCGGCGTAGAGCTGGGTGTCGGGGTCGCCGTCATTGCTGCCGGCAAACTCCTGGTTGAACACCTCCACCAGTTTTTCCCGCACCTCGGGGTGGGCCCGCAGCAGATCCAGGCTCTTGCGGCACTGAGCCCGGTTGATGCCCAGCTCGTCCGCCCGCTCCGGCGTCAGGGTGGCGGCCGGGGCCAGCACCGGGCACTTGTTGATGTGCACCAGTTTGACCGGAATGCCGGCCAGATCCCCCAGCTCCTCTTTTTTGGTGTAGAGGCGCTCGCGGATCTCCTCGCAGGAGAGCTCGATAAGCGGAGTGGGGTCACGGGTCAGATCCACCATGATCACCGCGTTCTGGTTGGTGGGGTGCCAGGCGAGCGGCGACACCCAGCTTGCACACCCCTGCCAGGGGGAGAACATGCCGGAGACGTGCACCAGGGGTTTCATGGTCACCACGTCGATGAGGGCCTTCACCTTGTTCTTGTTGCGAAGATCAAAGAGGTACTCGAAGAGCTTGGGCTGAGCCTTTTTCACCAGCCTGGCCATCTCGATGGTGGCCAGCACATCCGAGAGCGCATCGTGGGCGTTGGCGTGGGCCACGCCGTTGGCGACGGTGAGCTTCTCCAGCCTGAAGCTCGGCTTGCCCTCGTCGTCAAACGCCCACTCTATCCCCTGCGGGCGCAGGGCGTAGCAGGCCCGCAGCATGTCGAGGATGTCCCAGCGGGAGTTGCCGTTCTGCCAGGCGTAGGCATAGGGGTCATAGAAGTTGCGATAGAGGGTGTAGCGGGTCACCTCGTCATCGAAGCGGATGCTGTTGTAGCCGAGCACGCAGGTGCCCGGGGTGGCGAACTCTGCGTGGATCTGGCGGATGAAGTCCGCCTCGCACAGGCCGTCCTTCATCGCCTTTTGCGGCGTGATGCCGGTGATGAGGCAGGCTTCCGGCTCCGGCAGGTAATCCGCCGGCGGCTTGCAGTAAATCACCAGCGGCTCGCCGATGACGTTGAAATCCCCGTCGGTGCGAATGCCCGCAAACTGCGCCGGTCTGTCTTTGGCCGGACTGATGCCGAAGGTCTCGTAGTCGTGGAAGTAGTAAGTGGGCTGGGTGGTCTGCTTCGCTGATGTGCTCATGTGTTCTTGTATGTTCGCGCTTCTGATTGATTTTTCAGGGTTTAGTGCTGTTCTGGTGAGGTGCAAATTCCGAAGACACTTTCATCGTTCACCCAAACCTGACGTTGTTCAATGGCCTGCTGGTACATTATCTGGTACAAAACACCCCATGAGAGTGGTACAAAATTTTAATGGGGTAGCAATGGCGTTATCAGATAGCTGGCTTCGAGGGGTGAATGGTAAACCATATGCTGGCCCGAGCGAAGTGAGCGACGGTGATGGGTTGAGTGTCCGGGTCTCACCGAAGGGGGTGGTTGCGTTCCAGGTTCGGCATGTGGTCGACGGGAAGCGGGTTCGGACCTCTCTTGGTCGGTACCCGGCTCTGACCTTGCGAGAGGCCCGAATAAAGGCCGATGAGCTCAAAAGCGGTGTTGCGCCGATCAGTGCCTCGGGCGATGAGCCTACGCCTGCTGCCTTGTTTGATGAGTGGTTCGAGAAGTACGTGATGCGGGAGTGCCGAGAAGGCACCCAGAAATACTATCGCTATACCTTCTCGTCAGTGAAGAACCGCTTGCCTGACCGGCCAATCAACCAGATCACCATGGACATGTGGTTGAGCTATTTCGATGCCATCAGTGAGCGGGCACCAGGGGTAACCCGGGCTGTGATCACGGCATTGAAGGCGTGCTTCAACTGGCATGCTCGCCGCGGCACGATCTATATGCCCAACATGATGAGTCTGCGAGCCAGGGATGTTGGCGCTCCCGCCAAGACCGGTCACCGGGTGTTGACGGTGCCAGAGGTTGCGAAGATCTGGCGGGCCATCGAGGCCAGCCGGGCTGGCACCGGCAACAAGGTGATTCATCTGCTCTGCCTGGTCTATGGGTGCAGGCTTTCCGAGGCCAGAACGCTCAAGCGTCAGGACCTGGATTTCGAGTCTATGGTCTGGACCGTGCCGGCGGAGATCAGCAAGACCGGCAGGCCTATCCGCCGCCCCATTACATCGGTGGGCAAACAACTGTTCGAACGAGCCGCGATGGCGTCGGTGGACCCGGTCTATCTGTTCCCAGGTCAGGGGAAGGGGAATGGGCCGTTGGAGATCCACTCGTGCAATCGGCTGGTGAGCCGCTTGCGCAGCAGCCTGGGGATCCCCCATTGGCGGATTCATGATGCTCGTCGAACGCTGTCGACCCGGTTATCGGAAATGGGGGTGTCGCCCCATATCACCGAAGTGATGCTGGGGCACACCCTGCTTGGCGTGATGGCTGTTTACAACAAACATGACTGGCTTGAGGATCAAGCGGCTGCCTATGAGCGCTGGTGGACAGTGATCCAGCGGGAGCTAGGCGTTGCCACTGATCCGGTTGTGGCTGTCAATCCAGGCCATGATGTGTGATTTGATCCAGCGCAGTGGCTGGTGGTCGATGGGTTTGGGAAAGGTGGTATCCCTCATGCGCAGGTGATACAGCGCTGTGCGCCCTTTTCCCAGCATGACCATCAGCTCACTCTGGTCAATCTTCTCAATCTTTTCTTGCATGCTTCCTCCTATCCATTCTGTTCATTTGTAGCGACGGTCCAGCGATAGCCACCATGGGTTGCCTGAGAGTTGTTCAGGCACCGGGTGATGCTGACCCGCACAAACCCGCCTGTTCGTTCCGCCTCGACAATGCTGTCGAACCTCACAATCTGCTGCTCGTCGTTGATGCCGATCACTGGCGTTTTGTGCCATTGCGGATCCCGCACTTGGTCCACGAAGAGGCGGCGAGTGTGCCGCCCTCTGCCGTTCTCCCCGACCATGCAAAAGTGCTCAACCCGGGTGGTGAAGCGGGCCTCCCTGTGTATCTGGCCCATCACGATGCTGGCCTTGCTGACCGTGAGGGAGAAGGCCGCTGCCACCTCTGCGCTGATGGCGCCGCCGGTTCGGGCATGAACCCACTCGGCAACCTCCTGAATGATGCTCATGCTGCCCTCCTGATCTGAAGGTGCTTGTACGGGTTATTGGCTCTGGCGATGGCCGCCATCGGCGGCGGGCTGACGCTGTTGCCTACCATCAGCACTTGATCGGTGATGGAGAGCGGGGTGCCATCGTGACCACGGTCATGGATGTAGTGGCGAGGCATGCCCTGGCAGCCATAGAGCTCCTTCGGTACCAACATGCGCAGGCCGATATCCACGATCACCCAGGTGGTGCCGCACCAGGTAACGGTCACCAGTGCCAACCTGTCCTTGGTGGTGATGGTGTGCATCGGCTCAGTGACGGCCCCCCACTGCCCACCGCTCGAGTAGTAGCGCATCAGGAAGGCGCTGACCCGCAGGGCCCCGGCTTCTTGCTCCGGTGTCAGGCCGCACTCACCCGGGGTCGCCATCACGGTCTGCACCAGGGCGTGGTGCTGACCCGCTGAAACGATGGTGGGGAGCTGGCTCTCAGGAGTGCTCGGCGGCAGGTTCTTGCGCAGGTGCACCATGAAAGCGGAGGCCAGTTGCTGCTGGCTGCCGCTCGAGGTGATAGTGCTGCATGGATCAGCCACGGATCTGGCTGGCACGGTGTTAAACCCGCCGTTGGCCTGCACCATCAAGGGGGCTGCCAGCATAGACTTGCCACCGCCGCCGGCCATGATGGCCGCAGCGGGCTCATCGACCCCGTGCTCGCCCCCTTTACCAAAGTGGCGCACCACCAGCGGGGCCAGACTAGGGTTGCATAAGGCGAACGCACCGCCCTTGGGCCAGCCGGTGATGGTGCGCAGCGGGGCGTCAACCGAATCGACACCGCGCCCTGACCAGTTGGCCAGCTCAATGATGAAGGGCTTGGGATTGGTCAGCACCTCGCGGATCACCCCGATTGCCACGCGCTCCAGGGTCGCATCGGCCAGCGGGCGTTTGACGTTGAGCCCCTGTGCCCGGGCTTCTTCCTTAGTGAGGAAGATGCTGGGGCAGGGGATAGACCAGTCGATGTGATCCGCCGTCACTCGGTATGGCTTGAGGTCACTGCCTGGTGCCGGGGCCTTGCAATGCGTCGGAGCGGGCCAGCAAACGGGCTCCCCGTCCCGGCGGGCAACGAGGTAGAGGCGCTGGCGGCTGGTGGCCGCACCGTAATCGGCTGCATTCTTGACGGTATGGTCAAGCTCATACCCCATGCGCTCGATGCTGGCCAGAAAGCGGCGCCAGGTCTGGCCTGCCCGCTTGGGATCCGGTACCAGGTATTGCTGCTGGCGTGGCACCCGTTCTCCTGGCTCGGCGATATGCTGTTCGATCTTGGTCTTCTTGCCGCGCTGAACCTCGACCAGCTTGATGACCCGGCCAGTGGTCTTGTCCCGCTTGGCGACGAGGGGCCCCCAGGTGCGCATCTGCTTGACGTTCTCCATGGAAAGCACTGCAGGTTTGCTCAGGGCCAGCCACTTGGTGATCACCCAGGCCAAGCTGCGGATCTCCTGCTTGCGCGGCTGACCGCCGGCGGCCTGTGAGTGGTGGGTGCAATCCGGGCTGGCGTGCAGCCAACCGACCGAGCGCCCTGCCAGCACAGCAACCGGGTTCACGGCCCAGATATCCTCCTGCAGGTGCAGGGCCTCCGGGTGGTTCGCCTGATGCATGGAGAGTGCCTTGGGGTTGTGGTTGATGGCGATGTGCACCGGGCGCCCCAGCCCACGCTCTATCCCCGTGCTGGCGCCACCGCCGCCAGCGAACAAGTCCACGTTGATGGCAAACTCCAGATTGAGCGGGGCCCCGGTCACCTTGGCCCTGACGGCGCGGGAGCGGCGAAGTGATTTGCTCATGCGGCCTCCCCATCATCCAAGGTCAATGGCAGTTGATCGTGAGCCAGACCCAGCAGGTGTTTGGCCATTTGGGTCGCAGCCTTGAGCATGGGCTCTTGGTCAATCCTTCCATCCTGCAGATCGCGGATGTAGCCAGCCAGCAGTCGAGTGTTGGCCGGGGTCAGCAGGTCAGCCTCATCAATCTGGTAGATGACCGACTTGATTGCCGGGTGCTGCTGCCAGTCGTGCAGGGGTTCTATCTCAGGGGGGGTGGCTGGTGGATTTTCCAGCTCGGTCGCCGCTGCGGCATTGGTCGCGTCATCACCGGCCACTGGCGGCTCCCATGTTGTTGATTCGGCCGCTACAGGCGGAACCTGCTTTACAGCCGGGGCCAGCCTGGGGGCGGCGTTACGGATAACGTGATCGGCGGCCAGGGTGAGCTCTACCGCCTGGCGGTGGATCATGTCGAGGATGATGGTGCCGGTGGTGATGAGGTCGTCACGGCGCAGGCGTGCCTCGGGGCGGCGCTCGCCCTGCCAGCCGGCGTCGAAGATCACCACGGCTGAGGCAAAGCCGCTGGAGCTGGGCTTGTCCTTTTTGGGATCGCGAGGCACGTACCAACTCGGCACCTCAAAGCCGATACGGCCGCTGATGAACTGGATAAAGTCGGCATCTTCCGGCCACCAGGTTTCGCTGGTAGCGGCCTTGATGAGCAACATGATCTTGGCGCCCAGCGCCCGTTGCTCGCGGCAGTAGTTGAGGATGGCCTCCATCCCGGTGATGGGATTTCCCTCGCTATCCGTACATGGGCGCGAGTAGGGCGGGTTGGCGTAGGCAGCGCCCCCCAGGCGGCGCAGGTGGGCGGCCAGCTCCTGGGTGAGGGCGTTGTCTTCGGCATCGTAGTAGTGCGGTACCAGGTGGTTGCAGTCGTCGGCAAACATGTCGAGCACCACCGGCCCCAGGGTGGGGGCGAACTGGTGGAACAGGCCCCAGGCCAGCGCCTTGGGGGTCTGCCATTGGTCGCCAATCTGCTTGAGCTCGTGGTCAGGCTGGGCCTGCAGTTCGGCCAGCGCTTGGGCGTAGTGGTTCATGCCGCGACCTCGGGGCTGGTTGGGTACCAGGCAAAGCCGTCTTCGGCCTGGCGGATAACCTTGCCGCACTTCATTGCGAGGTGGAACTCGGCGGTGGCGCCCTGGCTATCGCGCCAGCCTGGGAGCATGACCAGCTCGTCGGCGAGCATGACCATAGGCAGGCAACAGGCCATGTACTCGGCTTGGTTCAGGCCCTCGGGGAGGATGGCAGGGTTGAGCGGGATATGGCCGCGCTCACGCTGGTGGTTGGCCTCGGCATGGAAGGCGGGGCGGTTGCAGTCAGGCATGCCGGACATGGGGCCGGCGATGTAGATGCGCTTGTGATGGTGTTGGTTCGACATGATTCATCCCGTTCACTGTTGTGTACGAGATAAAGTACATTTTGTATTTTATGTGGTCAATACAAATTGTACTTTTTGGTCTTGAAAGAAGACAATAAACCCACCATTATGGTGGGCTATAACTTGGATGAGGCTTTGAAAATTCAGCTAGGCTAAAACAAATTGAGCTTTCAGCGCACGCAGTAAGTCATAGATATCGATACATGGGACCCCGAACTCTTTACAGATATTGGGTATCTTCACCTTCTTGTTCTTCGGGTCGATGACCAATTTTTCATGAGTGACAACGGTAGCGCCGAGAGTTTTTGCCTTGGCGATCAACCATGGGTCTGCTTTACCCAAGAACAGATCTCGGTTCGCATGGTTGTAATTTCCCGCCATCACCTTTTCGAATATTTGGCCAGCATATTTTTGCGTTTGCTCATCGTCGTTGGGGACGAAATGGTGAGGGCGATCGTTAACCCATGCCGCCAGTTCATCATCCCCTGCCCGAAGCTCTTGGCCGATCATCTCAACGCTGCCAACAACACCAAGCATGAACTGTTGCTCCAGCCAACTCCAGAATGCTGGGCAAAAATCCATATGATAGTGAAAGTTTTTGGCTTGTATGTAGCTATTCGAATCAAGTAAATACTTCACTTCAGCCCCTCAGCAAAATGAGCCACCTTGCTTGGTTTTATTCCACCGAGAAGGTTGCTCGCATCCCTTAACAACAACTGACCGCTAAGCGCTTCATTAGTAACCGCTTTGGCAAACTGCTTGCTGATTTGAGATCGTTTGACGACGTAATAATCAGGCCCACTCGCGGGCTTGGCTCTGCTCTTATGAAGCTGGCGAAGCTGGTATGTGTAAGCGTTGTATTCATCTTGGTTTATGTAGCCAAGGGTAAGCGCGCGACGTGCTAGAACCCAGGTACTAACATGAAAAATCGCCTCTAAATCTGGAAGGTTTTCACGCCAGTCCTCTCGGTCTGGGTTCCATTCTTTGTGAAACTCGATTGCCGGAACGAGGAACTCTGCTGCCACTGCATTGCAGAGAGTTTCTTCTGGGTGATGACTAGACATTCCACCATCAGAGATACCTGTTTGCCCAATCCAAATATGACAGAGCTCGTGGAGTAGAGTGAATAATTTGGCGCCAGGGGAGTCATTATCGTTGATGAAAATGAGGGGGGCGTATTCATCGACTAACGCAAAGCCTCTGAACTCTTCGACAGATAGCGGTCGGGTGAAATGCCCCATATCCGCTTGGCGCATGACGAGGATGCCGATCTGCTCAATACGCCCTACCAGCTCACGATAGTAATCTTCCCAAGAGCCCTTGGATGGGCGCGCAACGTACCCCAGTTTGTTGCGAATATCTTTAACAATAGCATCTGCTTGTCGGCGGTCGGAGAAGCTGCCGACAATAGGGTTTGGCTCGGCGAATTGTTGCTTAAGATGATCCCGATACCATTCCTGGCGGAACTGCATCAGCTTAATCAAATCTTTCAAATTGGCGCTGGCAGAGTGAAGTACTTGGCTGTCAACCGTTCTGAGGTCGGGAATGGACAACTCGTCTACTGGCGGTCGCGCTAGGAATAGGTAACCAAATGGGATGTGTACTTTGCTTGCATAGGTCATCGCTTGCTTGAAGGTGATACCCCGTATGCCTGTTTCCCATTCAAGCAAGCGGTCTTCAGATACGCTGCATTTTTTGGCCAATTCAGATACAGAAAAGCCTGCGCGCTCTCTCGCCCACACCAGCATTTCCGTCTTGATGCTTGCCGTTGTCATCTTTGTTTGACCTTGCTTATCTCAATTTTTCCATGATTGTAGAGAGGCTAACGTTCTATCGCCTGTCGCAAAAGACAATTTTGCGAACCTAGCGACGTTTTCTGCGGCGTCTGTGTTCGACCATGGTGCCGATGATCTGAATATGCTGGCGATCCGAGCGCATGGTAGGGAAGTCATCGTTAAGCGGAACTAACTCAAAGACCTCCTGACCGTCTTCACCAATACCGCGGGGGCGGTACTTCTTGAACGTTGCCGCTTCCTCACCGTTCTTGGCCACTACAAAGTCGCCTGGGTGAGGGTGCTCGTCGGGGTCGATTAGAACCACATCCCCTTCGACAAACTCCGGTTCCATCGAATGACCTTTTAGCTCAATGGCAAAGGCACGATCACCCAGCTCTAGGTCGGTGGTTATATGGATCAAGTTGCCATCGCACTCGCGAATTTCACTGGTCTCTGTCCAAACTCCTGCTTGCACATAAGTAAGTACTGGGATGCGGCGAGTATCTGGTGGGGCTACCTCCATGTTCTGGTTTTCGTCCACGATAGTCCCGTCAACGCCGATGTTGATGTTCTTCAGCTCAAGCGCAGCCATGATCTGCAGGATGATGTCCATAGATGGCTCGCGACGCTTGTTAAGCCAATGACCAATCGCACCCTGAGTTACCCCTAGCTTTTCAGCCAGTTGCTCTTGAGTGATTCCGAGTTTCTTCATCCGGCTCTTGGCCAGACTGTGCCATGTCTCATTTTTCATACTGAAAATATTACGTTGTGTATTTTTACTGGCAACACACAAATTGTCATGGCTACAAAACGTGGTATAGTACATATCGTATTTATTTGGTTGTATGAAATGGAGTCACTCATGAACAACATTAAGGCACTACGAGACAAAGCAGGCAAAACGCAATCTGATTTAGCTGCTGTGCTCGGCATTACGCAGGGCGCTGTTGCTCATTACGAAAGGAGTCGCCGTAAACCCGGGCTGAGCACATGCCGCAAGATCACTTCAGCCATCAATAGCTGGGGGATTGACTGTTCCATCAACGATGTTTTCCCACCCGAAAGTTGATGAGAACCATCATGACAAAACCCACCAGAACAACCACGAGAGTGAAGCGGGAACACTCCCACCTTTCTGACCCCATTGACGCCGCTTATCAGCTGAGCCGCCGGTACAACATCACCGATCTGGCCCGCCTGATGGGCTCCAAGCGCCCGACCACCCTGAACAACAAGTTCAATCCTGCTTGCGAAGACCACCACCTGACCCTGTCCGAGGCGATGGCGGTGACCGAGCTGACCGGTGATAACGCCATCCTGCAGGCCTGGGCGCTGGCCCGCGGCCATACGCTGGTGGCCCTGCCGGATAGCACGGTGACCGAAGAGGAGCTGGCCGACCAGGTGATGCTGGTGGGTGAGGTGGTTGCGGCGGTGTTTGGTGAGTTGCGTGAGGCAAGGCAAGACGGGGTGATTGACCCCATTGAGCGGAAGGCTATCACGGCGGCAGTGCACCGGGCCATCAAGGAGCTGCTGAGCCTGGAAGAGTCGGTAGCCAGTCAGGTGCGCCCGTTCCCGGGGCCACATGCACAAGGAGAGAAGTGATGAAGGAAGCACAAAAAAAGTGGGCCGGCGCTGCGGTAACAGCCCGACCCGAGGTCCATTTTCGCGGAGAAAAGAACGTGGAGAAGCGTACCCAACAATCGCCGAGGGCGCAAGGCAGTCGCCGCGCGTGCATCCCGCCCATGTTGCCGAAGCTGGTGGTGGGCACCCGGGGGGCCTTTCTGGTCTACAGCGGGTTGCGCATCCCGGCCACGGCCGAGCAGGTGCAACGCCATCTGGCCTGTTTGCAGCAACACCTACAGGAGGTGGCCCATGCATCCTGAGCTGTTTATCGAGCGCAATGTGGCGCAGATCCTGACGGCGGGGGGATACACCCCGGATGTGGTGCACACCGCAACCCAGGCGGCCCTGCGGCATTTTCGCACCACGCCGTGCTTTGCCAAGGGGCAGGCCTTTGCCAAGTGTCTGGCGGAGGGAAAGAAGATGGCCAAGTTGCTGCAACGCAAGCTGCGCCAGCAGGAGAAGGACGCCAAGAAGGCGGCCAAACCGACGCGAGTGAAGAAGGTGAGCCATGGGTGAGGTAGTCAGACTGGCGGCCCCGGTGGCCGCCCCTGTTTCGCGAGGATGCAATGTGGCCGACAACCGTCGCAGTGGGTTTGTCCTGCTGTAC